>JASFIX010000327.1:0-5443 GCA_050122435.1 Desulfobacterales bacterium | reverse complement strand
AAACGGAAGGCACTGGCAAAAGCAAAAAAACTGCGGAACAGGATGCGGCCAGCAAGGCATTAGAGATTCTTAACAAGGAATCTCAATGAGCATTCCCTACGCGGGATTTAAGGAGCACTTCGTTCGAGGAGCAGCCCTGCGGGCTTTTAAGAGCGCCCTGTCGGGCTTGAGGCGATAAACAAGGTGCGCCAACGGATACTTCGACTAATACTCCGTCCCTGAAGCCAACGGCCTAAAATCCAGACGAACGTGCGAAGCTCTTCAAATGAAGTGCTCCTCAAGCTTAACGCTCTTATAACCCAGCGCTCATAGAGTGAAACGCTCCTCAAGCGAAGCGCTCCTATCGCCTCCATTAAAACATGCTTCCAGGATCACGATTTGACAGCAACAGCCAACTCGCATAAGCCCTTTATCATCCCCATTTTTCTGCCTCACGCCGGCTGCCCACATCGATGTGTCTTCTGCGACCAGCCTTCAATTACCGGCGTTCCTTCAAAGAGGCCGCCAGAAGATATCCGCGATCAGATCGAAGCATTTCTAAAGTTTAAAACCGCCCGCCGCAACAGGGTTCAGATTGCCTTTTTTGGCGGAAATTTTCTCGGAATGCCGGCAGATAAAATCAAACGGTTGCTGGTTGAAGCCGCCGAATATGTAACTGCCGGACGGGTAAACAGCATCCGCTTCTCGACCCGGCCGGATACCATTAACTCACAGCGGTTGGATTGGATCAAAGATTTTCCCGTAAAAACCATCGAACTGGGTGTCCAATCAATGGATGAACGGGTTTTGTCGACGACAAGACGCGGTCACAGCGCCACAGAAACAGAAAAGGCCATTCAGGGCCTCAAAAAATTAAACTATGAAATCGGTGTACAGTTAATGGTCGGCCTGCCGGGAGATACGCCTGAGCGATCGATCGCCTCTGCCTTACGGATCGTCCGGCTGAAACCGGACTTTATCCGCATTTATCCAACGGTAGTTCTGGCAGGCAGCCCCCTTGCCACCTGGTATCGCAAAGGCAAATATGTTCCCTTGAGTCTCGAAGAAGCTGTGGAGCAGGTAAAGAATCTGTACCTGCTATTTAAAAAGGAAAACATAGCGGTGATTCGGATGGGCCTCCAGGCATCGGAGGATTTAGAGAATGGCGCTAGGGTCTTGGCCGGCCCGTATCACCCGGCCTTCGGTCATCTGGTTTATTCTGAGGTCTTTTTAGATATGGCCATTAGGGAACTGGAATCTTCAAATTCAAGCGGGCAAACCATTGCGCTGCACGTTCATCCCCGCAGTGTTTCCAAAATGAGCGGTCTGAAAAATAGGAATATTGAAATGTTGCGTGGAAATTTTCACTTCCAATCGGTAGAAATCGTGCCGGATGATTCCTTAAAAGAAGACCAAATCCTATTCTGTGATCCTGTTACTGATTTCAGATCGTGAAACTTTATATCTATCATACAAGATGCGAACGATACCATCGGCTAAACCAACTTGAGGAACGTAGATTTTACGGATACCGGACCATTTCATTATCTTAAGATAAATATCCAATGCCGGAATGATAACGTCGGCTCGGTCGGGCCGTAAAGCTAATTCCTTGATGCGTTGTTCAACTGTAAAATGCTTTAAAAACCGGCGGACTTTCATCATCTTGTTATCCGAAAGTGGCTTGCCGTTTTTACAGTTTGCCAGACGAAATACCTTATTGATATTACCGCCGCTTCCAATCGCCGCCATGGAACTAAAGGGCGCCGTGTAGTTTTTCAGCCATTGTCTCATCTTTTTCCAATAGGCTTTTGATACCAGGCCCTCCAGCAACCGGATGGTTCCGATATTAAAGGACCCGGTTGCAATGATTCGACCCATTGAGAACAGGGTAATATCTGTGCTACCCCCGCCGATGTCCACATACAAATAAGCATCGTTTCCACCGAACAGATCCGCACTTTTATTTTCAAAAATAAACTGAGCCTCTCTTACGCCGTCAATAATATCGACTTTAATGTCGGCCTCGGCCAGAATTCGATTGCATATTTCCGGTCCGTTTTCCGCTTCACGCATGGCCGATGTAGCACAGGCCATATAATCCAGCGGCTGGAAGGCTTCGATCAGGTGTTTGAATCCGATCATGCTCTTGACAAGTTGTGAGACTTTGCTTTCAGAAATACATCTCTGAGTAAAGGCATCATCACCCAGGCGAATGGGCATACGGATCAAAGACATTTTTCTGAAACTCGCTGAATGCGTTTCTTCAAACACGCCGGACAATAAAAGTCTGACGGCATTTGAGCCAATATCAATGGCGGCAAATTTTAATTGTGATTCCATCATAAATTGTGATCTAGATAAAATTTTTAAGACTTAAAATGAACGGCTGTCGCACTTGCAGCATTCAATTAAGGACGGCAAAACCCATCCAGTGAAATGAAAATATAAATTTGTATCAATGATATTGTGAAACAGGTTTATGAGAAAGTCAATTGCTGTATGGCTTCCCATTTTGAGTAAACGGCTGGCTGCATTTTTATAAGTTTTCAATTATATGGCTTAACGCAAAAACAAGTGTGCAAAAAATCGATTAAAAATTAATGGGTTATCAGCATTCTTTATTAATTTGGGTTGACATTCAATCCAGCTGTCATCTATAAAGAATTGATTCGGGAAAAAATTTGATTTCACAACCTGCGGCAATCCTGAAGTCGATCCAGAGAAAGCTTTTTCTGTCTCGCCAGATTATCAAACGCGCGTTCTTGCCAATTCGATATTTTCCGTTTCGTCAATTCCTGAATGAAGCGAGCCATCAATTATGGTAGACAGAGAGAAAGGGCAACTTATGAGTCCAAAGGAGCATCCCTACAAAGAACCGTTAATTGCCAGGGAAGGAGAGCTAACCGGCATTTCTACCGCAAAAGATATGCCCATAAAAAAGGTGTCGAAAACCGCGAAAAAACCTGGAAAAATCGATCTCGATTCTCCAAAGGCACTCATCAACCGTGAGCTGAGTTGGCTCAGTTTTGCCCGCCGCGTGCTTGCATTTGTGGAGGATCCGGATTTACCCTTGCTTGAACGTGTCAAGTTCGCCGGCATTATGGGCATGCTGTATGATGAGTTTGCGATGAAGCGTATGGGTGGGCTTAAGCGCAAAATTGAAAAAAGAAAAAGAAAAAAGAAAAAAAAACTGTCCCGCGATGGGCTCACCGCCGAGGAGGAACTACAAGCCTGTCGAAAAGAATTGCATAAACAAGCTCGCCTCGTTTCTCGCTCGGTGACCCAAAAGCTTCGACCTGCTTTGGCAGCGGCTGGAATCCCCATATTAGACTATACAGAGTTAAGTGACAAAGAAAATAAGCAGATGCAGCGCTATTTCCTTGAATCGGTGGAGCCCATCCTGACGCCGCTAGCTGTGGACGTTTCACACCCTTTTCCATTTATCAGCAACTTAGGGCTCAACATTGCGGTTGAGGTTAAGGAAAGAAAGAAGAAACGCAACCGCTTCGTGCGTATCAAAGTGCCGGCAAACCGCCCGCGCTGGGTGCCTCTGCCCGACAGCGCCGGGTTTGTGCCGTTAGAGCAGGTGATCGCGTGTAACCTCAATCTACTATTTCCCAAGGCAGCCGGCTTCAAGTTTTATTTTTTCCGCGTAACCCGCGTCGCCAAGGATGACCCGTGGGAACGGACAATTTTGGATGACCCTAAAATCGATCTTATTCCGGGTCGGATTATCGGTATGGTAACGGAAGAACTAACCGCCCGAAAATTTGCCGGTGTAACACGCCTTCAGGTTAGCGCTGACATGCCGAAAAAGCTGCAGGGCTGGATCTGCGAGCAACTCAAGGCTGATCTAAGTGAACTGGAATCTGTTAAGGGGTTGATGAGTCTAGCGGACTTGATGAAATTCCATGTGGAAGGTTACCCGGAACTGCGTGATCCACCCCATGATCCTGTCACCCATCCCCGTCTGAGACACTTGGATTTTAGCAAATCGACAGACATATTCGCCGAGATTCGCAAAGCCGACATTTTGTTGCACCATCCTTACCACTGCTTTAACAGTTCCATACTGCATTTTTTGCAAAGTGCGGCAGTTGACCCACAGGTGCTGGCCATCAAGCTAACCATCTATCGCACCAGCAGTGAGTCGCCGATCATTCAGGCATTGATGGAAGCGGCACGACAGGGCAAGCAGGTAGCGGTGCTAGTAGAGATAACAGCGCGCTTCGATGAAGCACCTAACATCGCCTGGGGCAGGCGGCTCGAGCAGGAGGGAGCACACGTTGCATACGGTGTAGAACGGCTGAAGACTCACGTCAAATTGGCTCTCGTCGTCCGCGAAGAGAATGACGGCATTCGTCGCTATGTCCACGTCGGAACCGGAAACTACCACACCGTCACTGCCCGAATTTATGAAGACATGGGCATTCTGAGCTGTGAACCAGAGCTAGGGTCAAATGTTGCAGCTTTGTTCAATGAACTGACAAGCGCCACGGCGCCTACCGGCTATGGCAAGCTAATGGTCGCTCCCTACAATTTGCGCGAGCGCTTCACCGAATTAATACATCGCGAAGTGCAGCATAGCCAGGCAGGCCGTCCGTCAGGTATCTGGGCCAAAATGAATCAACTCCAGGATGCGCGTATGATTCGCGAACTTTACCTTGCCGGTCAGGCGGGCGTCCCGATCATCCTGAATGTTCGCGGTCTATGCTGCCTGCACGCCGGAGTTCCCGGATTGTCAGAAAACATCCGGGTCTACAGTACCCTCGGCCGCTTCTTGGAACATTCACGGATCTATCGTTTTGAAAACGGTGGTGACCCGGAATTCTTCATTGGTTCAGCCGACTGGATGCAGCGCAATTTAAACCGCCGCATGGAAACCGTCATGCCTGTCACCGACTCGCAGCTGAAACAGGAGTTGGAGCAGACTGTGCAAATTTACGAAAACGACAACTACTCTGCCTGGGACATGCGGTCTGACGGTAAATACGTAAGACGACGCCCACGCAAAGGCCAAAAACGACACGCTGCACAAGAAATGTTTATCGAGCTCATCAGTAAGCAATCGAAGAACAAAGGCAAGATCTAAAAGCAGTTTCATCGTTAATGAAGCAGGATTTCAGTGACACATGCAGGTTAATACGCATGCCTGTCACATAAAGCCGAGATGTTAGCGGCCATCATCCGTCTTTTCAAGGATTCGTATCCAGGACTGTCCCAAAAAACAACGATTAATTAAAAAAATCATGACCAACAACCTGAAATTCAGCTTACCCGACGGCCATGACGAAAAACAATTCATGCGCCAATTAGCCGATCAATACACCCTCAAAAAGGAGCCCGCTGTTGCCGAGAGGTTTACGCTTTACGATACATTTGACTGGCGCTTATTTAATAAATCATTCATTTTGCATTCGTCGGGAAACAAGCTGTATTTGCGTATACTGACAAAAAGTGA
>JASFIX010000326.1:0-5454 GCA_050122435.1 Desulfobacterales bacterium | reverse complement strand
ATTTGTTGCTTTAAAAAAGCCAGGCCTTTGGGAGGCAATTCAAGCTTAATCGACTCATCACCCCACCCATTCCATCGACGCACCCTATTCTCCTTTCAAATATTTTCGGATCCTTTTAATTCATGCCAAATTTCAATGCTTTGCTCCATGGCCTGTTTTACGATCTTCTCTACGGAATGATCTTTATGCGCAATTGCCTGCGCAAGCGCCTGATAATAATTCAGGGAAACTTTGCGAGGTTTTTGCCCCCTAAAGTAACGGATCGCCATTTTTTGAAATATTGAGGCAAAGTCATTGAGAATCAGCGCATAGATCGGATTACCGGATTCCCGGGCCATGCACATTTGCAACCCCCAGTCATAAGCGGCATAGGTCTCGACGCTGTCGGTCAGTTGCGGTTTGCGATCAAGAATGTCTAATATTTTTTGCGGTCGATGACGTGCGGAGAGCGCGGCAACCGTCGGCAGCAACGTTACCCTGACTTCCAGCAGCTGACGGATAAAGCCGTTGGGTAGAAAATCCGCGTATTTGGCAAGGGTTCCGAGCATGCTGAGGCCACCTTCTATCCAAAAATCGTTCACCACAGTGGGTTTGCCGTGTTGGATCTGGACCCAGCCTTCGCTGGCAAGGCGCTGCAGGGTTTCACGCAATGTGGGCCGGGTGATCCCGATTTCATTGGCCAGGGCCCGTTCGCCGGGCAAAGCGCTTCCCGCAGGATAGGCGCCGCTTAATATCGCTGTGACCAGAATGTGTTCGGCATATTGGGTAGGCCGCAGCGGCGGTTCAAGTTTATTTTCCATTTTGGTAATCCCTTTCAAGTTTATCTGGTAAGAGGTCATACCACTTTTTTGAAAAATAATCAATAGTTCATTTTTTCAAAATGGAACGTCTTGTTTTTTTATGTATTAGACAAGCGGGTATTTCTGCTGTAGGCACAGTTTTAGTTTTGGACAGGTTTTAGTGGCTGGTGCTTCCAAGCATCAGTCTTAAATTATTTCTGAAACGCATTTTGAGCGCGGGCGATTTCTCCCACAGATCCCATGACGATCAGGGTGGTTCCCGCAGTAAGCACCTGTTCGGGTGGCGGGTTAAATTCAATTTCAGTATCCCCGCTTTTAGCCCCCAAAACCAGCAGGCCATAACGCTGGTTCAGGCCGCATGCGCGGATTGCTTTGTGGTTGAACTTTGAATTCTCCGTAACCGTTAATTCATGAATCCTGAGATTGCCCCGGCTGGAGCGCAGCATACGATCCAGAAAATCCACCGCCGTCGGCCGGATCATCTCAGAGGCCATGCGCAGCGCGCCAATGGCATTGGGGCACACCACGGCATCAGCACCGGCCTTGATCAGCTTGGGTTCCAGAAGCTGATTGGTCATGCGGCTGATAATGCGAAGATTGTTGTTGAGCATCCGGGCGGTCATGGTCACATAAAGGGTGTCCTTGTCCGACGGCAGCGTGATGACAATCCCTGCGGCCCGTTCGATTCCAGCAGCGAACAGATTTTCATCATCGGTAGCATCCCCCTGGATATAAAGCAGCTCGCAAATTTCCTTGCAGCGCTCAATTCTTTGCGGATCTTTTTCGATCAGCACTGCCACCTCGTTGTTTTTGCACAGCTCGGTAATGACGCCGCTGCCGGTTTGACCCCCGCCGCAGACGATATAATGATCGGATAATTTATTGATGTGTTTTGCCATTCTTTTTTTCCTCAACATTCCTGACAGTTCTCCTTCTAAAAATAAGGCTGTCAGGGAACTGATACCGTAAAGGATTATACCCATGCCAACGGTAATCATCACCATCGTAAAAATCTGGGCTGTATGGTTTCCCGTTACCTGTAAGATTTCGCCGTAGCCGACGGTGGTCAGGGAAATTACCGTCATGTAAACGCAATCCAAAAATTCGGGCTCGCCATCAAAAATAATAAAATAGCCGGTGCTGCCGGTCATAATGACCATAAAAATTAACACCAGCAAAAAATATAGACGTTTGCGTATACTCATAGCATCGACAATTACTTTTCGAAATGGCGTCTACTTGAACACGGATAAGCGGCGATTAAGATTCTATACCAGTGATATGGTATGTGTAAAGGAATTTAGAAGTGGTTTCAAAATCCCATCTAAGGCCCAATGGCTGCGTTGCAGGCCTCCGGTAAATGCTCACATACCCCCCATGTATGCTGCGCTTTCCCGATCGGCCTGACGCCTTGCCCTTGAACCTGATCTGGAATTTTGAAGCCACTTCTAGATAAAGTGAATCATCATCGAAAGTTAGGCTGATTTAAATTCTTTACAAAGATTGTAGCTTGATTTAGGTTAGGAATTCAGTACCCGCCTGACCTTTATCAAGGTTGTAAAAAAACGTTTCGGCAACGAGGACACAATGGCAAATAATATCCCTCTGGTGATTGCCAGCGGAAACCCGGGAAAAATTAACGAAATTAAAGAATTGTTGGGCCGATTTGCGATTGAGATCAAAAGCCTGGATGATTTTGGACCGATTCCCGAAGTGGAAGAAGACGGCGAGACCTTTGAAGAAAATGCTTATAAAAAAGCCAGCTTCACGGCCAAAATACTGGGCATCCCTGCACTGGCCGATGATTCCGGTCTGGTGGTGGAAGCACTGGATGGAGCCCCCGGTGTTTTATCAGCGCGCTATGCCGGTGAAAATGCCACCGATGAACAGCGGGTCGCCAAATTGCTCAATGAGATGGCGGGCCAAACGAATCGCAAGGCGGCGTTTGAATGCGTGCTTTCCATCGCGGTTCCGTCGGGTCCGGCCCTTACCTACGAGGCACGCTGTGAGGGGTTGATTGCGCAAAAGCCGGCCGGTCAAAATGGTTTCGGATACGATCCCATTTTTTTTTACCCACCGCTGAACAAAACCTTTGGACAAATGACGATCGCCGAAAAAAGCCAGGTCAGCCACCGCGGCAAAGCCCTCAACGAGTTCAAACAGGAGGTTGGTAAGGTGCTGATTTGGATCCGAAGGCAGATGCCGCCCGAAGAAAAATTTTTATACGGGCAGGGCCGGGAGGACGAATAATGATTGGCAATTTAGTTAAAGCCAATAGAAGTTGTCGACGTTTTCATGAGGATCATCCGGTGGATTTGAAAACACTGGAAGAACTTGTCGATCTGGCGCGATTGTCGGCCTCCGGAGCAAATCTTCAACCCTTAAAGTACATCCTGGTATGCGAACCGCGAATGAATGCCGAGATATTTTCGTGCCTGGGCTGGGCTGCCTATTTAAAAGAATGGCCGGGGCCTGAACCAGGAGAAAGACCGGCAGCCTATATCGTGATTATCGGCGATACCACCATCAGCAAAGAGTTTGGCGTCGACCACGGGATCGCCGGCCAGTCAATACTGCTGGGGGCCAGGGAAAAAGGGTTGGCGGGCTGCATGCTGGGTTCGATTAACCGCAAGCATTTGCGGGAAATTTTAGATCTTGAACCGCAATTTAAGATTTTGCTGGTTCTGGCAGTGGGCAAACCCAAAGAAGAAATTAAAATCGAAGACGTTGGGTCGGATGGCAGTATTCGCTATTGGCGTGATTCTGAAGGGGTGCATCATGTGCCCAAACGTTCGCTGCGGGAAATTATTGTCGCTTCCCACACAGACTAAAAATAACGGAATTGGACCCTGGGTTGTATCCTATCGCAAGTTTTTGACCCACCGGTGTTTAAATGATAGACTAAAAATTAAACTGGAGTAAGTTTATAAAGGAGAAAGGCTATGGGACCTTTTAAAGACTGTATCGACATCATAACAGAACTGGGGGAGATTAAAGATATTGAAGCAGCCCAAAAGGTATTTAAAGATAAGATCGATGCGGAAAACCTGGACAAACTCAAGCGCATTCAGAATCCGGATGTTCTTAAAAAAATCGCCAATGCCATCATGCTCTGCAAACCTGACGCTGTTTTTATTGACACGGGATCGGAGGAAGACCGGCAATTTGTCAGAGAACTTTCTTTGAAAAAAGGTGAAGAATCACCGCTGCCCATGCCAGGGCATACCATTCATTATGATTTAAAAGAAGAACAGGGCCGCATTATTGATCGAACATTTTACATTTACAATCAAGGTGAAGAGGTCAGTTCGTTGGCCCAAAAAAAAGATCGGGCTGAAGCGCTGGAAGATATCCGGCAGAAAATGTCCGGTATCATGAACGGCAAAACGATGATGGTCGGATTTTTTGTGAGGGGTCCGGTGGGTGCGCCAGCATCCAATCCGGCGCTTGAAATATCCAGCTCAACTTATGTCATGCACAGCGCAGCCATTCTCTACCGCAATGTATATGCCGCTTTTGATCAGGAAGTCGAAAAGCTCGGACATTTCTACGCCAACATCCACAGCGAAGGTCTGAACCGGCCCGAAGACCTGCCCAATGCCCGGGTTTATATGGACCGCAGCCACTTGACAACCTATAGCTTCAACTGCACCTATGCCGGCAACACCTTGCTGATGAAAAAGGGTAACCATCGCTTTTCGGTGGACAGATCCGTTTATGAAAAGAAAGGCGAGCAAATCGCCGAGCACATGTTTATCACCGGTATCGAAGGGCCCGGTGGTCGCATCACCTGGATGGTGGGTGCGGCACCCAGCGGCTGCGGTAAAACAACTTCGGCGATGGCCGGTGATCATTTCGTCGGTGACGACCTGGCGCAAATGTGGATCGCAGATGACGGCACGGTACGTTCAATAAATCCGGAATGCGGAATTTTCGGTATCGTCGAAGATGTGAACTGGGAAGGCGATCCGTATTTAATGAAATGCCTGCGCCAAGAGGGTACCGAGGTGATCTGGTCCAATGTATTGATCGATGAAAATGGGGTGCCCCAGTGGGTCGGTAATGGGGAAGAGCCACCCCCGGTCAAAGGCACCAATTTTCAGGGACCCTGGGAGCAGGGTATGGTTGACGAAGACGGCAAGTCCATCCCCATGTCGCACCCCAACTCGCGCTGCACCCTGTCCAATAGCGCTCTGGAAAACTATTCGGACAAAAATGAGGCCTCTGAGGGAGTTGAGACCCGCATCTTTACTTACAGCGGTCGTGATAGTGACACCATGCCCCCGGTCTGGGTGTCGAAGAATCCCGATGAGGGCGTTGTCATCGGCGCCTGCATTGTATCCGCCGCCACCGCCACCGAAGTCGGGGCCACCGGTGTTCGCCGTCAACCATGGGCCAATGCACCCTTTACCCCCGGATCATTGGGTGAGTATATGGATGCACAGTTTGTTTTCTTCAACAGTGACAAAATTGCCGACCAAAAAAGGCCGATTCTGGCGGGGCTGAATTACTTTCTGTCCGAGGAGGCCAGAGGGGGCAGTTCCAAAAAATTACTCGGTGAAAAAAAAGATGTCAAGGCCTGGATGGCCTGGCTGGAACGACGTGCCCACAAGGAATTGGATGCCATAGAGACACCAATTGGTTATCTGCCAAG
>JASFIX010000325.1:0-5463 GCA_050122435.1 Desulfobacterales bacterium | reverse complement strand
TCCCCAATGAGGAGATTATTGATCAATTGCAACGCGTCTACAATGCGCTCAGGCGAAAAGATCCGGAAAGTGCCCGTAACCATATGGAACGACACGTACAGTATTTTATTGATGAAATAAAAAAAAAGGCTTCTTTGAGAAGCCATTTATTTCGGTTGAGCCCGTTTGCCGGTTGAGCCCGTTGAGCCCGTTAAAAAGGAAAAAGTTGTATTTTTATTCGGGCAAACGGGCTCAACGGGCTCAACCGGACAACCGACTCGCAGGAGGAAATCATGGAAATTTTAAACTGGAAAGATAAAGAAGACGTTGAAATCAAAACCTTTCCCTATCGGGGTGAACAACTCCCTGTCAAAGGCATCAGCATTCGCTGGCTTTCACAATACGGTGATGACGGCACGGGCTATCCTGAATACGGCCTGCGGTTTTTCACCGCCCAGCCGGGTGGTGAGATTCCGATTCACAATCATTTCTATTATCAAACCATGTACATCTTAAGCGGTCAGTTCGAATGCTACCAGTATGATCCCAAAACGGATGAAGTGGTTAAAAAAGTGTTATGCGGCCCGGGGGATTTTATTTATGTTCCCAGCCTTGAACCCCACGGCATGAAAAACATCAGCGACACGGAAACGGCAACCTTTTTGTGCTGTATCGCCAATGTATATGATCATGAAGACGTATAACCGGAGGATATCATGAAGCTTGCGAAAAGATTAGAAACATTCGAAGCCTATCTGGGCACCGCTATGAATGTGATCCTGACACGCATGAAAGACGAGGGCAAGGATGTGATTAACCTGGGGCTGGGGGACCCTGATGTTCAGCCGCCGGAAGATCAGCGCCAGGCCCTGGCAGATGCCTGCATGGATGTGGATCATCATCATTATCCCAGCTTTTATTCACCGATGCCTTTTAAGGAAGCTATCGCCGGCTGGTACCAGCGACATTTTGATGTCAATTGTGATCCGGAAACAGAAGTGCTGACACTACTGGGCTCAGCCGACGGTCTTTTTCACATTCACACCTGCCTGCTTGATCATGGCGACGTCGCCCTGGTGCCGGATCCGTGTTATCCGGCCTATGTTGCCGGGGTGACGATTGCCGGAGGTGTAATTGAAACCGTGCCGCTTAAAAAGGAAAATGGGTTCATGCCGGATCTGGCTGCCATCAAGCCAGAAGTGGCCCAAAAAGCCAAAATGATATGGGTCAATTACCCCAACAATCCAACCGCGGCAGTGGCCACCGAAGAATTTTATCAAAACTTGATCGATTGGGCCCACCAGTACGATGTGGCCGTCATTTCCGATAATCCCTATTCCGAGGTGTGTTTCGAGGATTATCAGGCCCCCAGCTTTTTGCAATTTGACGGCGCCAAGGAGGTCGGAATTGAATTCAATTCATTGTCCAAGGCGTATAATGCCTGCGGCTGGCGCACCGGTATGATGCTGGGAAACAAAGACATCATCGCGGGCATGGCCAAAATCAAATCCCATTCCGACCGCGGTATGTTTTATCCGCTCCAGGTGGCCGCTACCGATGCGCTAAACGGTCCCACCGACTTTATGGTTGAGCGCAATCGCATGTACCAGAAACGGCGGGACGTGGTTGTCAAAGGCCTGCTTGACGTGGGCCTGGATCTGCAGATTCCCCAGGCCACCTTTTATGTCTGGGCCGAAAATCCCAAAGGCTTCAAAGATTCGAAGGAATTTTGTTTTAAGGTATTGGATGAAATTGCAGTGTGGATGATTCCCGGCTCAATGTATGGCAAATACGGCGAAGGCTTTTTCCGTATTGCCCTGACCCATCCGGCCGAGCGGCTGGCTGAAGCGATGGAGCGGCTAAGTAAATTTCTTTCCTAAGGAATAAAGACCAGAATTTTGTCAGGTCAGATGCTGCAAGACAATTGCAGTTCGGCTGGGAAGATACAGGCTTAAGTGATGTTGGCCTTTATGGCCGTTTTTTTCAGGCAGGGCCAGATGCTCCTGATCGGCTGTCAGGCGGCCATGGCCACCGTATTGAGTTGCATCACTGGTCAGCAGCATGCGATAGGTTCCCGGCGGGGCATCAAAGCGATAATCGTTGTAAGATTGTACAGGATGGAAATTAAAGGCAAACAACAGATCGGCGCGTCTAAACACAATTACCTTGTTATCAGAATGTTCATATAATAACTGCAAGTCGTTGATATCCAGCAGGCAGTGTTTTTGGGCCAAGGCAATCATATCCCCATCAAAGCGGGCCAGAAACTGATATTTCAAATTTTCATCGTCAACCAGGTGCCACTGCCGACGGGCATAATGATAGGACCAGTTGTTGCCCTCCCTTGGAAAATCAATCCATTCCGGATGACCGAATTCATTTCCCATAAAATTTAGATAGCCGTTGCCGGCACTTGCCAGGGTGATCAGCCGGATCATTTTCTGCAGAGCCAGACCGCGATCCACTTTGATATTTTGCGAATCAACGTGCATATGGTCATACATATCGGCGCCGATTAATCGGAAAATAATAGATTGATCCCCCACCAGCGCCTGATCATGGGATTCAGCGTAGCTGATGGTTTTTTCATCACTGCGCCGATTGGTAAGCTCCTGCCAAAGATGGCTGATGGGCCAGTCCTCATCTGACGTTTCCTTGATCAGCTTTATCCAGAAATCCGGAACCCCCATGGCAAAGCGGAAATCAAATCCGAAACCGCCGTTTTCTGCCGCAACCGCCAGCCCCGGCATGCCGCTGACATCTTCGGCGATGGTCAACGCATCCGGGCGCACCTCATGGATGACTTTGTTGGCCAGTGCCAGATAGGTTAAGGCCTCCTCATCAATGCTGTCGTCGAAATAATCATCGTAGGATGTAAAGGCTTTATTCATACCGTGATGCAGGTAGAGCATGCTGGTGATGCCGTCAAAGCGGAATCCATCCAGCTGATATTCGTCGAGCCAGAAGCGGCAGTTGGAAAGCAAAAAATGCAGCACCTCGTCTTTGCCGTAATCAAAACAACGCGAATCCCATAGTTCGTGGCGCCCGCGGGGTCCGTCGTGAAAATACTGATACAGGGTGCCGTCAAACCGGCTGAGGCCTTCAATCTCGTTTGAAACCGCATGGGAGTGAATCAGATCGATAATGACGGCCAGCCCGGCGCTGTGGGCTTCATCGATTAGGGCTTTCAGATCTTCGGGTGTTCCGAATCGCGATGATGCCGCAAAAAAACTGGACACCTGATAACCGAAGGATCCGTAATAGGGATGTTCCGGAATGGCCATGATCTGCAGCGTATTGTAACCGGAAGCGATTACCCGGGGCAGAATGTTGGCAGTAAACTCCTGATAGGATCCGATTTTGCCCTCCTCCTGGGCCATGCCGATGTGAACCTCATAAATCAGAGGCGCCATGGTCGGGCTTTGAAAATCTTTACAGCGCCAGCGATAGGAGGAATCCGGCCGCCAGACCTGGGCACTGAATATCAACGATTCTGGATCCTGGACCACACGCCGGGTATAGGCGGGGATGCGATCGCCCACACCGCCGGACCAGTGAATGCGCAAGCGGTAAAGATCTTCATGATCAAAGGTATCGGCTGCCAGACGGATTTCCCAGATTCCGTCTTCAAGCGCATCTAGTGCAAAGGCATCGTTTTCCTGCCAGCCGGTCATATCACCGATTAGAAAAATCGCCGTTGCGTTGGGTGCCCACTCGCGAAAAACCCATTGATCGTCTTCAAAATGCAGGCCAAAATATGCATGCCCCAAGGCAAAATCGGAGAGGCTCGTTTTTTCCCGGGTCAGGCGTCGTTCGGTCTCTACAATTTTTTGCAGACGGCGCTGGATGATTTTTTCATAGGGTTTTAACCAGGGATCGGCTGCCAGCAATCGTTGCACTGCCGGGTTGATTTGATCGTTTCGGGAGGGAATCTTTTTCATGAACCTTAGGGTGTAACGCTCTTTTCATCAGCGCCTGTACTCGGGACGCCTTGTAGAACCAGCGGGCGTTTCAGCATTTTTTCATACAGACTTATGTACTGACGCGCCGTATTGGCATGGGTGAAAGCAGCCTCACTTTCTATCATGATGCGGCGAATCTGTTCGGCTTTTTTTGTTTTCGGTAAATTATAAAAATCCATGGCCTGCTTAATGGCCCACATCAAACCGCTGGAATCGAAAGTCTGAAATAAAAAGCCGTTGCCCCTGTTTTTGGCCACATCCACATGTGAAATTGTATCATGTATGCCCCCGGTATCGTGAGCCACGGGCAGGTTTCCATAGATCGGCGCGATCATCTGGGGCAGGCCACAGGGTTCAAAGCTCGATGGCATCAGGATAAAGTCGCAGGCCGCATAGGCCTGATGCTCTAAATGAAAATCAAAGTCATATATGGCCACCCGCTCATGAAGACCGTGAAAATTGACGATTTCCCGAAATGCATTCTGATAGTCACCATTGGCCACAAATACGACTTGCAGATTCTGGTTCCAGTATGCGGATAGGATTTTATAAAATATATCGGCCAGCAACTGACAGCCCTTCTGGACGGGATCAAGCCGGGATGGCCAGAAAAAGATCGGTGCCCGATCATCCTGAATTAATCCCAATTTTTTCTGGAGATAGCGTTTGTTTTCCTTTTTACCGGCAATATGGTCCCTGGGGCCGTAAGTTCGCTTCAATTCTTTATCGAGAGCCGGATTAAAGGAAGGATCCGGCGCATTTAGAATGCCTTCCGCACATGCCGCCTGCACCTTATTGGCCAGTTCCTGACGCAACGGGGGATAGACGAAATCATGTCGTCCGTCGACAATTTCGGCTAAAAAATTCGGGCTGACCACATTTACAAAATGGGACGCAAAGACACCGCTGGTCAATAAATCGATGGGATTCGTTTCCCGGGCAGTTTCGTAGTTCTCGGCCATAAACTCAAAATATAAATGCTGCCAGAATGATGCTGCGTCGATTCCGCGGTCTTCAATGAATTCAAGCGTCGTTTTTACGGTATGCACATTATGAACGGTGAATAAACAGGGAATACCCATTTGGCGGGCCATGGCCGGGATTAAACCGGTCATCCAGTCATTGCAGTGGATCAGGTCGGGTTGAACATGGGGGATGATATTGTTGATGACCTCGCGCTGAAACGCCAGCGCCAGTTTTATATTTTCGGTGCCATAATCGGAATAGACCCGATTGATATAATAAAACGCGCGGTCTTCCGCCAGATGAATGCGATCATCGGGCATCTTGCGGTGAATTTTATTGAATTCTTTTTTTAAAACCGGAGCCAGACCATCACTAAAAATAGCCCGATAATCCGGGATGGCCACGTGCACGTCGGCACCCTGCTCAAATAAGGCGGTTATCAGGGCCGCCGACACATCGGCCAACCCGCCGGCCTTGGCCGTAAAAAATGAGGCCAGTCCGCCCATACGGTGCGGCAGATAGGTTACTTCCGGGGTCACCACAAGCACCCGGGGAT
>JASFIX010000324.1:0-5474 GCA_050122435.1 Desulfobacterales bacterium | reverse complement strand
GAATCTTATGTATCTGGGGCAATGGATTACCGCCGACTCGCTTTTCGGGCAGCTGCCGGCCGATGTCAGCCACCTGCGCTTTGCAACCGGCTCCCCAGAACAGCAGCTGGACATAATGGGAATCATCGGCAAAATACAATTAACGGTAATACAATAGTCAGTTGTCCGTTGTCAGTTGTCCGTCGTCAGTTGTCCGTGGTCCGTGGTCCGTTGTAAACTGCAAAAGCCTAACAATAATACATTCATTTGAAATATATTTCTTCTACGGACAACGGACAACAAACAACTGACTATTTTTTCCTTTTAGAACTTAAACAAAGCCGCCCAGAATTGTGCTATAATATATGAAAAGAGCCTAAAGTGTTTTCATGTTGGGCCCGTTTCCCGTTAGCCCGTTGTGCCCGTTTAAGAATGTATTATGTCTGATTTTAGTTTTCTAACCGGCAAACGGGCTCAACCGGCCAACCTAAGAATATGATCGAACTAAAAGACCTGACAAAAAAATACGGTGAGTTCCAGGCAGTGAATGCCCTGAATCTTTGTGTTAAAAAAGGAGAGGTTTTTGGATTTATCGGCCCCAATGGCGCCGGCAAGACGACCACCATTAAAATGATGGGCGGCATTCTTGAGCCTACCAAAGGTATGGTCAAAATTGCCGGCATTAATATGCGGCAAGAGCCTGAAAAGGCCAAAAGCAAAATCGGCTTTATTCCTGACCGACCCTATCTATATGAAAAACTCAGCGGCATGGAATTTTTAAAATTTACCGCGGATTTATACGGGGTATCCGATCAAGCATTTGATGCAACCGCTTTAAAAATCCTTAAAGACTTTTCGCTGGCAGAGTGGGCTGATGAGCTGATTGAATCTTATTCTCACGGCATGAAACAACGATTGATTATGTCGGCAGCCCTCCTGCACAATCCGGAAGTGATTATTGTAGATGAGCCCATGGTGGGACTCGATCCGGCGGCCATTATGATGGTTAAACGTCTTTTTAGAAAGCTTGCCGAGCAGGGCGTCACCGTCTTTATGTCTACTCATACCCTCAAAGTCGCCGAGGAAACCTGCGATCGGATCGGTGTGATTAATAAAGGCCGTTTAATCGCTATGGGAACAACTACAGAATTGCAGCGGGAAGCCAACATCACCGAAGCCGATCTCGAACGGGTCTTTTTAAACCTGACTAACAATAATTCCTAAGTAGTTGGGACTGTTGACCCGTTCGCCCGTTGGCCGGTTAAAAGAAATAAAATTCGACAATATTCCTTTTTGAACGGGCCTAACGGGCTCAACCGGAAACGGGCAAACCTGATGAAGTGATCTATTATTTTTTAGAATAGGCTCGACCGTATGACTTTTGGAGTTCATAAAAAACAGCGATGAACGAAGTTCTTACCTTATTAAAACCTCGGATCTGGCAGATCAGAAACCACCGTCTTTCAAGAACCAACGGTAGGAGCGGTGCACGTATTCTTTTGCTGGGTTCATTCGGTTTGTTATTCTGGTGCGGCATATTCGCTGTTTCCTGGCGGGTTCTGGTTTATTTTAAAGGCATTGAAGATATCGGTGATATTCTGGGCTATAAACTGCTGTCCATGATGTTGGTGGTGTCTTTCGCCCTGCTGCTTTTCAGCAGCATCCTCACATCCCTTTCCAAACTGTACCTGTCCCGCGATCTTTTACTGGTTCATTCCCTGCCGGTTTCCAGTTACAAGATTTTTATCACGCGTTGGATCGACAGCACCATTGACAGTGCCTGGATGGTCATCATCTACACCCTGCCGGTCCTCATATCCTATGGCATCGTCTATCAAACCGGCATCTTTTACTATGTTAACACGATGATTTCGATGTTGTGCCTGGCAACCATCGCTTCAGCCATCAGCACCCTGGTGGTGATGATGGCGGTTATTTTTATCCCAGCCAGCCGAATGAAAAGTGTTTTTATTTTCATGGGAATTCTCTCTTTTGTGGTGATCTATCTTGCCATTCGCCTTTCACAGCCGGAATTGTTGGTCGATCCGGAAGTCTTTGACACCGTTATGGTCTACATCACCTCACTGCAAACACCCTCATCACCATTTCTACCGAGCAGCTGGGTATACGACGGCATCCGATCCGCGCTCTCAGGCTCGATCAGCAGCAGCTTGTTTTTCACGGCACTCGCCTTGAGTTTTACGGGAATGATCATATTCGTAATGGTTTTACTTTCGGATGCGATCTACTTTAAAGGATTTTCAAAAACCCAAATTGCGCCGGTCCGCCTGATTAAAAAGAATGTCATCAGTGACCGGATCTTTAACTTCCTGCCGGGCCCGGTAAAGTCCTTTACAGTCAAAGAGATAAAAACGTTCCTGCGCGATCAGACCCAGTGGACTCAAATCTTTCTGATTGCCGCTTTGGTCGTGATTTACGTTTATAATTTCAAGGTTCTGCCCCTTGAAAAATCCCCGATCAGAACTGTGTACCTTCAGAATCTATTCTCATTTTTGAACATGGGCCTGGCGTTATTCGTCCTGACTGCCATCACCGCCCGTTTTGCCTACCCGGCGGTCAGTATGGAAAGAGAGGCCTTCTGGCTGGTCAAAACCTCGCCGCTGTCTATCAAAACGTTTTTATGGATTAAATTTTTTATCTACTATTTTCCGCTACTGATATTAACCGAAATTCTGATCGTTGCAACCAACATCCTGCTTCAAGTCACCCCCTTTATGATGGCCCTGTCAACGCTAACGGTTTTTTGTGTTGTCCCCGGTATCGTGGCCATGGGCGTCGGCCTGGGAGCCGCCTACCCGGATTTCAAAGCCGAAAATCCGACCCAGACGATCACCAGTTTCGGCGGATTGGTCTTTATGATCTTTTGCGCCGGATACATCGGCCTGGTCGTTCTTATCGAGGCCGGCCCGGTTTACAATCTTTTTATGGCCGGCATCCGCAACAAAGTCATCAGCCTTTCGTCCTGGATCTGGATTTTCGGCTCTTTTACTGTGGTACTGATTCTCAGTGTGCTGGCAATATACCTGCCGATGCGATTTGGTGAACGGCGCCTATCCGAATTACGAACCTGAGCCCTTTCAATCTTCCAATTGTCCAATCGTGCAAACTCCCTTTATTCAATTTTTTATCTTGACAGGCAAAATATTTACATTTATATTTACATTAAT
This sequence comes from Desulfobacterales bacterium, assembly GCA_050122435.1. Lineage (GTDB taxonomy): Bacteria > Desulfobacterota > Desulfobacteria > Desulfobacterales > JAHEIW01 > JAHEIW01. Next base: position 2,307 of record JASFIX010000324.1, on the reverse strand, counting down.
GTTTACATTTTTACATCGTAAAATTTCAGGTGTTCCGCCGGAGGCGGACTCAGGTGCCAGCTATCTGGCAAACGCTACATTTGTTTAATTGGTTTCATTCGTTCCATTGGTTCGGTTAAGTCAACCAATTCAACCAATAAGACCAATCAAACCAATTGAACAGGCCCTTTAACTCTGAACGCTTGAATTGCTGAACCTTGAACCTTAAAACCGGCAACCTTGTATCGGAGGTCCCATGCAACCCCGACTGACACAAAAACAGCAGCGTTTTCTGGATTATCTCCAGCGGGAGATCGCCAAAAGCAGTCTATGTCCCAGCCTGCGCCAGGCCGCAGCGGATATGGGGGTCAGCCATGCCGCCATCGCTCAGATGCTGCGCGCGTTGGAAGAAAAGGGATATGTGAAACGGGAGGGCCGCTACAGTCGCAAGGTCTACCTGTTAAACCGCACCCGCGAGGCAACGGCTTTGCAGCGCGGGCGCGAAATCCCGATTATCGGGCGGGTCACGGCCGGCCTGCCGATGTATGCCCAGACGGAGTGGGACGGCAGCATCGTGCTGGACGCCACCGTTTACCGCAGTCAAAACATTTTTGCCCTACGCGTTAAAGGCGATTCGATGAAGGATGCCGGCATCCTCAGCGGTGATCTGGCGATCTGCGAACCACGCCAGTTCGCCCAGAACAGCGAGATCGTCGTGGCACTTATCAACAGCGAGGAGGCCACCGTTAAACGCTTCTTTTTACATGACGACCACATTGAGCTGCGTCCGGAAAACACCGACTACGCCCCCATGCGCTATGGCTTCGGCGAAGTGCTGATCCAGGGCAAGGTTATCGGCATCCACCGCGGCCCGGAGGGAATCAAGTAGGCGCTACGCGCCGGTTAACCGGTTGAGCCCGTTGTCCCGTTAACCCGTTTGAACGGGAACAACCGGCTCAAAGGCAAACGGGCCAACGGGCCAACCTTTTTAATTTTGTATGACAGGCTTAAAAAATCGAAAACGCAGATGTTTAGCAAAGAAACACCAAAGCACAATTGCCGTCTGCGGATCGGCACCAGCGGCTATTCGTATGCGGAGTGGGTCAACGCCGGGTTTTACCCGCCGGGCACCCGGTCCGGCCAGATGCTGCCGTTTTACGCACAAACGTTTCCCATCACCGAACTGAACTTCACCTGGTACCAGATGCCGAAAGCGGCCGTGATCGAACGCCTGCGCCAGCAGGCACCGCCCGGGTTTCGCTTTGCCGCCAAACTGACCCGCACCTTAACCCATGAGGTGAATCCCAACCAATGGCGCGGGCAGGCCTCCCGGTACCGGGACGGCATGGCACCGCTCACTCAGGCCCGGCAACTGACGGCGGTTCTGCTGCAGTTTCCGCCGAGCTTTTCACGGGCACCGAAAAACCGCCACTATCTGGCCGCCCTGCTGGACGAGCTGGATGGGTTACCCCTGGCGGTGGAATTTCGCCATGCTTCCTGGGCCACCGACCGGGTTTTTGACGAACTGGAACGCCGTCACGCCACCCTGGTCGCCGTGGATGAACCAAATCTGCCGGGCCTGTTCCCGCAACTGGATGTCGTCACCAACCCGGATCTTTTCTACATTCGGTTTCACGGTCGTAACGCCAGAGGTTGGCGTTCGGGCAATATGCAAATGCAGTTCGACTACGATTACAGCAATGAAGAGCTGCGGGAATGGACCGATAAAATCATCGCTCCCATGACGCGGCAGGCCAGTAGCGGCGTGATCTTTTTCAACAATCATGTTCGCGCCCAGGCACCTCGAAACGCCCGGCGTCTGATCAGTCAGCTGATCGAGAAGGGGCTTCTCTAGGTTCAAAGGTTCAGGGTTCAGGGTTCAAAGGTTCAGGGTTCAGGGTTCAGGGTTCAGGGTTCAAAGGTTATATGCAAATCTGAACGGCTGATTTAAGATTCGAGGAGAAAATATGAAAATAGAACGATTTGAAGACATTGAGGCATGGCAATTGGCCCGGGAGCTAACTCGCAAGGTCTACGAATTGACAAAGAAACCCCGGTTTGCGCGCGACTTCGGATTAAGGGGACAAATTCAGGATGCAGCGGGTTCATCCATGCACAATATTGCAGAAGGATTCGATTCGGAGACAAACCCAGAGTTTATTCGTTTTCTTCGGTATGCCAAGCGGTCTTGCACCGAGGTTCAAAGTGAACTTTACGTCGCATTGGATCAGCAATACATAACAAATGCCGAGTTTCAGGATGTGTACGATCATGCCGGACGCACCCGCGCGGCCATTCGAGGTTTCATCAAGTATTTGATGGCTTATG
>JASFIX010000323.1:0-5479 GCA_050122435.1 Desulfobacterales bacterium | reverse complement strand
CGCCGGCTTCCATTCGCTTTAAAGCCTCATTCATACTATCGCCCAGTTCGAGACCCGTCATATCCGATAGCTTACGCATCAGGTTGGCGGCCTGACGGGGATCATCTTCGTTGATTTTATCGGCTTGGCCGGCCAGCATTTGCATGGCTTTTTCCATCTTATGTTCATCAAAGGGCAAATCATCTGCATCGCTGTCCTCGGTGGCTTTGCCGGTAAACGCAAAAGCCGACATTTGTCTGGAGAGCGTTTTTGTCCTGCACCTGGGGCATTTGGGCTTTTTAGTGGTGTTTACGTTTTTGGAAAAAAAATTAAAGATGGTATTACAGCCTTCACAATAGAATTCGTAGATGGGCATAACCGCTCCTTAAAATAGGTTGAGCCCGTTACCCGTTGGCCAGTTAGCCCGAAAAAATAAAATAAGAAATATTCCTTTTTTAAACGGGCCTAACGTAACAGCGCGCTAAACCGGTAACCGGTTAACCTGACTGGGTGATATACAGATTTTAAGAAAAGTTATAGTAACTTAATCCCGGGCAGTTGATTATTAAAATAATAGAAGCTGGTATTTTGCTTGTCAACCGCAATAAATGCCCGTTGACTTGGCGATTGGCGTCTGTTATGGCACCCTGTTCAGAGGTTTGGGGTTCCGGGTTCAGAGGTTCTGGGTTTTTAGTTGCAGTAACCTGCGACCCGCCTATAATCAAATGCAAGAAAGGGAAGGAGTATCATGGAAAGAACACTGGCGATTGTCAAACCGGACGGCGTTTCACGCGGAATCATTGGTGAAGTAATTAAGCGACTTGAAAGCAACGATTTTAAAATCGTTGCGATGAAAATGCTTCATCTCACCAAAAAGCAGGCAGAGGGCTTTTATGCGGTTCATCAGGGGAAGCCTTTTTTTGAAAGCCTGACGGATTTTATGAGCTCTGGGCCAGCCGTGGTGATGATACTTGAGGGGGAAAATATTATTGCCCGTTACCGGGAGCTGATGGGTGCGACCAACTACAAGGACGCCGCAGAGGGGACCATCCGCAAAGAATTTGCAACCGATATTGAAAAAAATGTAGTTCACGGTTCAGATGCGCCGGAAACCGCTGCCTTTGAAATGGCCTATTTTTTCAACAATCTTGAAATTATCAGCTGATGCCAACAACCGTAAATCTAAAGAATTTTTCCATCATCCTGAGTCGACCGCGTTATCCTGAAAATATCGGTGCGGCTGCAAGGGCGATGCGCAACATGGGGTTTGAGCAGCTGATTGTAGTGGATCCGCAACATTGTGACATGTCCCGGATTTTAAAAATGGCGACCCATGCCGCCAGTGAAGTGGTCGAAAAAATGCAGATATATGAAGACTTAAAGACCGCTCTTGCGAATTTAAACTATATCGTCGGCACCACCGCCCGTCTGGGGGGGCAGCGGCAGCTTGTGGGTTCGGTAGCAAAGCTGGCCTCAAAACTTGCACCGATATCCGAGAAAAATCGGGTAGGGCTGTTGTTTGGCCCCGAAGACCGCGGGCTGACCAACGAAGATATCCGGTTTTGTCATGAACTGGTCAACATCCCCACTGCCGAATTTTCGTCATTAAACCTGGCCCAGGCCGTGATGGTCGTATGCTATGAATTGCGACGTTACAATCAACCCGGGGGGCAAACTTTTGTACCCCGCCTCGCCAACCGGCATGAACTGGATGGCATGTATGCGCAATTGAAAGATATTCTGGTCAGGATCAGTTACATTCAGCCGGACAATCCGGATTATTTTATGAATAATTTACGTCATTTTGGTACGCGCCTGAAACTGCGGGCCAAAGAAGTGAGTATTATTCGCGGTATTTGTCGACAAATTGATTGGTATGGGAAGAAGTGCTTCCGGGATGGAATGAAAAAACAAGGAGATAATCAATGCGACTGATTCGGTTCGGTCCTGCCGGTCAGGAAAAACCGGGTTTATGGCAGGCAGGCAGGGTTGTTGACTTGCGTGCGATTTTTCCGGAGATACCGGATATCAGTGAACGCTTCTTCAAAGACGGTTGGCTGCAGCGGATCCAGCAGATAGAAGACCCGGGCCAAGAAATGGATATACGCTTGGGATGCCCGCTATGTCGGCCTTCCAAAATTATATGCCTGGGATTGAATTATCTTGACCACAATGAAGAAAGCGGATTTGAAAAGCCGCAGAGACCGCTTTTGTTCAGCAAAACGCCCAACGCCCTCACCGGCCCGTTTGACCCTATTCGGTTACCCCAAAGCTGCGATCAAATCGATTGGGAGGTTGAACTGGCTGTTGTCATTGGACGGGCGGGAAAGCGTATCGCCGCAGAGGATGCCCTGGATTATGTAGCCGGTTTTTCGGTGCTGAACGATGTTTCCGGCCGGCAGGCTCAATTTTCGGATTCCCAGTGGTTTCGCGGCAAATCTTTCGATACGTTTGCTCCCATGGGCCCCGCCCTGGTTACCATTGATGAGATCGGAAATTTTCAAAATCTTAAATTAACGGCACGAGTTAACGGGGAAATCATGCAAGACGGCAACAGCGCTGATATGATATTTGATATCCCCACCATCATTGCCTTTATCAGTCAGGACATCACCCTTTGGCCCGGTGACATTATTTCCACCGGAACGCCTTCGGGGGTTGGTATATTCAGAGATCCGCCGGTTCTGTTGAAAGCCGGTGACGTTGTGGAATGCTGGGTGGAAAATGTTGGTACGATCCGCAACACTGTAGAAGCCGGATCTTAGAGGCCTGACTTTAGCCAAACAGATTGACTTGCCGTTCCCCATTAGGTGCCGCAGCGACTTCAACAACCCTGCCTTGATCCATTCTCAGAACATGCGTGGTACAGGTTAATTCTTCCTCCTCTTGATCCGGCACATAGATTAAATTGGTAGCGGAGTGGCGGCCGATATCGTCAAAAACAGTCTGTAATTTTGATTTGTTTTTGATATCCAGCCCCTGCAAGGGCTCGTCTAAAATAAGGATCTCAGGAGATTTGACCATGGCCCGTGCGATCATAATCAACTGGCGCTGGCCGTGGGAGAGGCGGCCGAATTTCTGATCGGCCAATTGGGCAACGCCTAAAAAATGGGTCCATTCCCTGGCAATTGAAAGCTCCTCTGAACTGCATTTTTTATACAGCCCGTTTGAATCAAAAAATCCAGAGCAGACGACATCGAAGGCATTGATATTTTTGTGCTGGCGGATCTGCAGGTCCGATGAGATGTAGCCGATTTGTTTTTTTATGTCCCAGATACTTTCACCGGATCCTCTTCTTTTCCCGAAAAGATAAATTTCATTTGCGTAGGCCTGTAAATTATCACCGAGGATCAGTGTTAAAACGGTTGATTTGCCGGCGCCTTTAGGCCCCAGGATGGCCCAGTTTTCGCCTTTTTGTACCCGCCAGTTAAATTTATCGAGAATTCGCTGATCCTTATATTTGACCGTTACATTTTTCATCTCGATTAAAATCTTTGACGATGGTGACTCGTCATTTTCAGCGGCGGAGGTGGTCCGGCCAATTTTTTGAGGGTAGTTTTGTATCGGCTGGGGATCAATTTCATAAACCCGGTCGATGTTCGCAGCCGTGAGGATTTCTTCCTTTTTACCGCTTTTAAAGATTCTTCCGTCTCTTAAAAGTAACACGTGGGTGATATTCGGCACCAATTCTGCGAATCGGTGCGTAATTAAAATGACCTGCATGTCTTCACTCATCAAATCATTGATGATTTTGGCCAGGGCATTGCACGAGGGTCGATCCAGGCCATCGAAGGGTTCATCCAGTATCATCAATTTCGGGCGCCTGATTAATGCTTTTGCAATTAAGGTAGTGTTCATCTCGCCGGTGGACAACGACCTTATATTTCTTTCCAGCAGTGCTTCTATCCCGATCTTTTTTGCAATCGCATTCAGAGTTTTCTCACGCTTAGCCCCATCCTCAGATTCAACCCATTTATTAATAATGATATCTTTTACCGTTGTGATTTCATTGATGTTGCCGCTAAACTCCCTGAAATCATCCTCAAGGTCTTCGCGTTCAATAATGTCACGGTGAAGATCAGGCGATACATATCCAATTGCGCTGGCCATGGTGGCCGGGTTCTGGCGGTCTTCGTTTGCAAAATTGAAAATGATATTGCCCCTGACAACCGGGACAGCACCAAAAAGCGATTTGGCAAATGTCGTTTTGCCGGACCCGTTAGGGCCCAGTATTGCCCAGTGTTCATTGGAATTCATCTGCCAGGAGGTATCTTCCAGAAACAGCCGGTCCCGCAAACGAACAGTCGTGTTGTCCAATGTTATAAAAGGTTCGGGGTTCATTTTTTTCAATAGTGGGAGTCTGCGTATTCCACCCAGCCGCCGGCTTCCACAAGGGCCCGGTCAAAGCCAGATAGCGCAAAACTTATTTCTTCTTTTACCTGGCTCCCCTCAATGATGAGCACCTGATTTTCAAAGTCAGATGTTATGATGGTTTCCTGATTTGCGTGGGATTGAAAGAGATGGTCGATGGTAGATGCCGGCAACTCAACGGCCAGCATGCCGCAGTTAAACATATTTTGCCTGAAGATACGGGCGAAACTTTCGGCAATGACCAGATTAATGCCGTTGGCCTCCAGTGCCCAGGGGGCGTGCTCTCTGGATGAGCCGCAGCCGAAATTGGCGCGACTGACAATAACCTTTTTACCGGATACGTCACGGCCCCTGTCAAACCCGTCCAGCTTAAGATCTTCAAACAGATGCGGTGCGAGCGCTTTTTTAGAGATTTCGGTCAGGTATTTAGCTGCGATGATTTCGTCGGTGTTGATATCCGCACGGTCCAGAAACAATACTTTGCCGCTGAAGCTTTTCACAGTATCCATCCTTATAGGAATACTTCCGAGAAGAATTTATATTTTGTTCTACCACGAAGACACGAAAAAACGAAGTCGCGAAAAAATTCTATTTTGTGTTTTCCATCTTTCGTGGTTGTATTCTATTTGTTTCCTTCACTAAACAGGGGTGAATTGGTGATATGGCCTGCAACGGCCGAGGCAGCGGCGGTTGCCGGGCTCATTAAATGGATCATACCGCCTTTGCCCATTCTGCCCATGAAGTTACGATTGGTGGTTGAGGCGCATACCTCGCCTTCTGCCAGCACGCCGTTGCTCATTCCCAGACAGGCGCCACAGGTGGGATTGGTTACACAAAAACCGGCGTCCATAAAGACACCGATGATGCCCTCATCCAGCGCCTGCTGGAAAATTTTGGGTGTTGCCGGTGATACAATACCGCGGACATGGTCACTAATTTTATGCCCTTTTAACACCTGTGCAGCAATTCTCAGATCCTCGATGCGGCCGTTGGTACAGGATCAGATGTAAATCTGATCAATTTCAGTCGCATTCATTTCATTTACCGGGCGCACCTGGTCCGGCTTAAATCCATGCGTTACCATGGGTTCCAACTGCGATACATCATGTTCTAACTCCGTTTCATAGGT
>JASFIX010000322.1:0-5480 GCA_050122435.1 Desulfobacterales bacterium | reverse complement strand
AGATTTGAAAGGCATTATCTATAAAGCCCGTATGGTTAATTACAGCGCGAATGGCTTATACATTGAAACCAATTGGTTATTGCGACCGGGAACAGAGATTTACATTGAGATGGCAAAATCACCATACGCATCCGATACTTTTGATCTGTCCGCGCGGTATCGGTCAGTAATATTGTGGCATGCCAGACTGGAAAACTCCTTCTACAGCTATGGGTATGGGGTTAGATATTCAAGTGAGGCAGATTTGCAGACCCCTCAAATCAAAGTATTACAAGAAACCCAAATTAGTGAAGATTTGAGAAGGTATCCGAGAAAGCATTTTTCTAACTCCATATTTTTCACATCGCAAAATGGATACTTTGAAGGCCTGATCGACAATATCAGTAAGAATGGGATTTTTATCGAAACCCAAGATGATTTCACTGTCGGGCAAATGGTCAGACTGGTGATCCCGGGAACAAAAATTGATAACGGCACGATGCTAAAAGGCGAAATTCGACATCGCAACAAAAAAGGAATCGGCATCCAGTTTAAAAAGTTATTGAAAGCCGCATTACAGTCTAATCAGCAACTCCAAACTAGATCCTCTTTTTTGGCAGAGCGCTAAAATAAGCATCCGCCAAGCTAAAATAAGGAGGCTCAGGGTATAATATGATGCGAATTCTAAAGATATTTTTATGTCTGCTTCTATTTTGGTCACTTACCGATGAAGCCAATAGTGCGACATTTCGATCAGGCGCTGACCGCTCAAGTCAACGAGCCAAAAATATCGAAATGAGCAGCTATGATTTCCGAATCAATGTCATCGAGCATGACGGCATCCTGCTGGATGCGGTTACCGTAACGGATCGAAATAAACAAAATCCTTCGGTGCCCTTTGACAATGGCGGCCATTTGCTTTTCACTTCCAAAAATGTATTCCTGAATGTAACCAAAGGCCTAATCGCAATGAACTTCCCGGCCGGAAAAGGACGGTTGATCAGATTGGTGGCCGGTGCCGGCAATCATATTGAATACGAACCGCACTCTGCTACCATTACTTCTTCTGTTAAAAACGCCGATACCGTAACCGCAATTCTTGAAGGCATCGAGTTGCCTATCCTACCCGGTGAAACGGCCCGCTTTATCGAAATGAATATTATACCCTCAGGCTTAAATGTCGTTCTAAACCCAAACACAGGGATATCAGTTTCGGTAGCCATATTCGGCAGTGCTCACCTGGATGTAAATCAAATTAATATTGACAGTCTGTTGCTGGAAAGCCCTGCATTAAAGCGTACGTCAAAATCCAGCCAGCCTGTGACCATTTGCCACATTAATGACGATCTATATCCGGACCTGACGGTTGAGTTTGAAGCAAATAAGGGCGCATTGAACAGCGATTTCAACTATGCCATTCTTAACGGCCAGCTGTCCGACGGCACGACGATCAAAGGCATATCGATTCTGGATTACAAATTTTGACATATATATAGAGGATTAGACTATCGGGGGTTGCGACAAAGCGCTTGCAGGTACATGGGTAGAATGCCATCAATTGTCTGGCTTTTTGAGTCTGCCGAATTTCAGCGGTTTTTGGGTTCCGACACTGTCAATTACCAGATCATCGCCTTGCATGCGAATGCTGCGGGCTTTTTGGAGGGCAGCAAAAAAACGCTCTTCCTGCTCCATTACCACCGGCGAACAAATTCGCCGGGTCGAACCAATGGGTCCCACTTCGAAATAATTAAAACCCGAACGAATGGTGGCAAAATAACGGTTACATCCGCCCCAGCCGACAATCCGATCATTGCCCTCAAAGCGTATGGTCGATTGCACCCGGTCGATCACTGCCCTGCCGTCGATTTCCACCAGCGCCCAATCCGTGCTGTTAAACTCATCGACATGCATCCGCAACCTCTCTGTTTGACTGCAGGCAACGATCAAAACCAATGCGGAAATTAATAGCATATCTTTGGGCTTCATTGACAGAGCCTCCTTTTTTGCGATTTACCATTCGCTGATCAGCCGCCTTTTAACTTCACTCCATTTTGAATCCATATTTTTGACGGCATCTAGCGCAAGATCCAGATGCGGCTCCATGTAATTTGTAAAAATTTTGTTCTGCTTTTTCTTATCCTTTATTCCGCTTCTTTGAAGCGGCATATCGGATACCAGCATAATAGATCCAATCGGAACCGCATAATGGTAGGCCACAGAGAACAAGGTGGCCAATTCCATGTCAATACCCAGTATGCGTTGGTTTCGTAAATAGTCGACAAACTTTTTATCGAATTCCCATAAGCGCCGATCGGTTGTGTAGACAATGCCGCAGCGGGGAATCAACCCGATTTTCCGAACCGCTCCGAGGCAGTAAAGGTTTACAGAAGAAGCCGGTATGGCAGGAAACTCGGGTGGCAGATAATCATTGCTGGCGCCCTCGCCTCGAATCGCAGCAGAAGGAACAATAAAATCCCCCTCTTGAAGAACATCGTCAATCCCCCCGCACATCCCCAGCATGATGACGGTTTTGAGATTCTCCAGGTAAGCCAGACAGTTGATCACCAGCGCCGCCTGCGGTGAGCCGATCCCAAATTCGATCATGGTACAATTGATATCTTTGGCGTTGACGATGCCAAAATTTCCCTCCGCGTATTTTCCTTTGGTTATCTCTTTAAACCGCATGATATATTTTTTGAAATTGGTAATAACAATATGATCGCAGAAATCTTTAAGGCGGCAATTCGTATATCTTTCCAGTGTCTGCTTTACATATTCAGGTTCTGTGATTGGCATATTCGGCTCCTTATAATCCTATTCACTCGTGTCATGTCATATTCCACAAATATGTTATAAAAATCCACTTCCATATGGTGTCAGGGTTCAGGGTTCAAGGGTTCAGCGTTCTGGGTTGAAGGTTAGGAATAAAACCGAGTGTTATATTAGTTTGATGAGTTTAATTTATTTTATTTGTTAAAGCAAACCGGGCCAATTGATGAGGCCGGACGCAGAGCTCAGCAATTAATCAATTAAACCAATTAAACCAATCAAGCGAATGAAACCGACCTTAAGGCTTTTTACTTCAATCCCGAACCTTTGAACCTAGAACCCGCAACCTCTGAATCTTTGTCTATCATAGGTGCGAGTATTAAATCAATTCAGCGACCAGCAATAGCGCTCAGGACAGAAACACAAGCTTTTCAAGTTCCTGATCATAGCGATCGATGAGATTTTCCCAGGCAAACCTGCTCATTTGCTCAGATAGATCGCGGCGAAGCGTTTCAAGCTCGGAATAATTTGTAACCAACCCGATGAGCTTTGCCGCCAGTTGGCCCGCATCCTTGTACAAAACCTGTGTGTGGAAACGCTTCGGAATGATTTCCGGGTATGCGAGTCTGGCAGGCAGCAGCGGCACACAACCGTAACGGATGGCCTCGATTACGGCAATCCCAAAGTTTTCCTGCCGGGCAGTACTGATCACAATCGATCCGCGTTTGAGCCACTTAATATATTCCTCCCGTGATTCTACATAGCCGTATTGAACGATCCGCTCCCCGTATCGATCGCGTGCCCCAAGAAACGCTTTAGGAATTGCCTGATAGTTTTCGCCAAGCAGCGCAAGGCGGAACGCCGCCCCGTTTTCCAGTAACGCATCCAGGGCCTGAAAAAATTCATCCGGATTTTTGTCAAACTCCCAGCGGTGGTTCCAGATAATCAAGGGCGGTGCCTCGCAGGAAAAATCATCGGCGGATAAACCCTGCGCAGGGAACCGGCAGCCGGGATAGAGAACCCCGGCCTTTTGTCGGATGGCCTCAACAACCCAACCGGGTCGATATTCCGGCATCATTTTTAAAAAACCAGGCAATTTTGAAAAAAAAGCATCGCTGTGGGTTCGGGAATTAAACAAAACCCGATCCGCCGCAAGAGCCGTCGTTATATCCGTAAATCCGAACTGATAATCCATGTGCTCACCGGGTGCCAGTGGATAGGTGAGCTGTGTTTCGTGAAAATAAGTCAGGGCCGGGGGACACAGGCCTTTTGCCAGCACCTTGTAATCCGATAGGCTCATCAAGCCGCTCGTGATCAAACCGTTATAACCTTGGAGAGAAGGGATTTTTTTTACAAAATAAAGCGCCGCGCCCCGCATGCGCCATTTCCAGAAACGGGCAGGCATGGTCACCAGATCAATACGATATTTTGAATGGGAAACCAGCCCTCTTGCAAATTCCCGATGTGATCCGCCAAAAAACGGTTCCAGGAATAAAAATTTTAGTTTTGTCTTCACTTTCAGACCATGGCTACCAATCGTAACGTTTGTTAGGCCGGAATGGGGAGATTCGCTTTTGAGTTTATCCTGTTTCTTAGATCGTTGTCAAAATTGAAATCCGTTCAATTAGAAGTGGTTTCAAATCCGACCCTGCTTTTGTCCGGATCTGACAAACTGCCATGCTATTCTCGAGACAACCAAGTGTTGTGCCCCGCAAAAATGTTATAAAAATCGTTCGGTATATTTTAGTTCAGTTGAGTTCTTTAAACCACACAATTTCTTTGGTGTCAGGTGTCAGGTGTCAGGGTAAGGACCCTGATGACGTCAAGAATTATCAGAATTCGCATTCTGTCATCTTTTTCTGACACCTGAAACCTGACACCTGAAACCTGTATTGTTGCAGGAGAAGCTGGATAAGCTCAATCTGCATTTTATAAATTACTTGTAGGAAAAAACATTGGTGAACCCATGGATTTTAGAAAGGAAAAAAATGAAGCCTGCCCATAATATTATTTCAGCTGACACCACTTTAAAACTCAAAAATACCATTTGGGCATTGCCCTACCTGGCTGTGATGGGACTCATCTGGGGCTATCTGGCCGACGCGTCTTCAGGGGCGATCGTCGGTCTGGTGGCTGGCGTGGCCATCAGCGTATTGATCGGTCCGGTTACAGCCATCTTTGACGGACCTCGGGGCGCGAGCGCCATCAGCACCGGTTCCAAATCGACGAGCAGCAACACAGGTGCACGCAACCAGCCGGCTTCCGGTCTGAATGCGGTGCGCTACCACAAATTATGCCACCAATTCGATGATGCCCTTTTAGAAATCGAAGAAGTCCTCGACAAAGATCCGGATTTTGCCGAAGCCTTGCTTTTAAAAGCCCAGATTCTGTGGGAGGGATTTGGGGACCGTAATGCGGCAAGTAAATGTCTGCAAAAAATTTTGGCGGTAGAGCCCGATGAAAAGGCAGTGTTTCACCGTTGGGCGTTAATTTTTTTTAATGAACTGTCTGGAGAATAAAGAGGATAAAATTAACAGTATCGGCATTTGTTCCGATGCGCCGCATCCTTCAACAGCCAAACGCTCGGGAGAATATCCGCGGTAAAAGGGTTTGGGGTTCAAAGGTTCAGAGGTTCAGGGTTCAGAGGTTGAAGGGTTAAACCAAAGATTGGAATAAAAATCCCCGATTCTCAAATTGAGAATCGGGGATTTGAAACTCTTTCTAGAAGCATA
>JASFIX010000321.1:0-5503 GCA_050122435.1 Desulfobacterales bacterium | reverse complement strand
AAACTTCGAAGCGTTGGGCAATTTCCCAGGCTTTTGCGCAGGAAAGATTACCCTCGACCAGCGCATCCTGAATAGCGCTTGTCAGATCCTGATTTTCGGCGGCTTCGGGTTTGACAATCTTTTTATCAGGCGTATAACCAAACAATCCCAGCTGGCATTTAACCAGCATCATTTCCGTTAAATCAGCCGTTTTCCCCACCACAGCCGGTGAAACGTTGAGTTCGGCAGCAATTTTATGTGCCACCGCACAGGGGAGCTCATTATTTTTGGTCCGGTTGATAATCTGGTCTTTGATTTCTTCATTTATTTGGGCGTTGGATTCATGTTTTTCGGCAAATTTTTTACCTTTTTCTCGGCTCATTTTATAACTCCTGATGGGTAATGGGTAATTAAATCTTAATATTCAGCAATGCTGCCGGTAATTTAGAGCGGGGAATCCGCTTTAACCAGAGTTCGGGGATCGGCCGGTCCTTGCTGCAACTTAGGCAGCGCTATTTTGCTTGAATAATCTCCGTTCCTCTGTTACTGTAAGATGTCTAAACTACTCGAAATTTAGTTCTAGCATTCAAAACCTAATCTTCTTGACCGGGGCAGAAATCAGTCGCTTTGATGCAATCGATGGCATGGGGTATTGGAATAATGGAATGGCCTGCTCCGCCGAAGTAGCTTCGGCTACGAAGGCTGGATTGAAATAGTGGGTTTGGCGGAACGAGATCTAATTTTATCCTAATGATCCTCATTGGAAACTAAAATCAGAGCATCATCCGCTTTCGATACCCAATATTCCCTTTTTCCACTATTCCATTACGCCATGGTAATCCATATTGGGCCACTTTACAGTTCATTTAATACGCATTAGCTTTGCATTAAAAGATGGATAAAAAGCCGGGTAAAGCGGCAATTGAAGCCCTGAAGCAACATACCATAATTTGATTTATGGAAAAATAAACATTTTTATGAAAATTTCAAAGATTAAGCGTAAAAACACGAGGCAGATAGCCGTCGGTAAGGTAAAAATTGGTGGATCGGCACCGATCACGGTGCAATCCATGACCAATACACCAACTGAGGATGTTACTGCTACAGTTGCCCAGATTGTGCGCCTGCAGGAAGCCGGCTGTGAAATTGTGCGGGTGGCTGTGCCGGATCAGGAAGCCGCTAAAGCGATATCGGCGATTAAAAAACAAATCGATATTCCTCTGATTGCCGACATTCATTTCAATTACCGCCTGGCCATTGCAGCCGCAAAAGCCGGAGCCGATGGGCTTCGATTAAATCCCGGCAATATTGGCAGCATAAAAAAGGTTAAAGCGGTGGTGGACTGTGCCAAGGATTTTAACCTGCCCATCCGCATCGGGGTTAATTCCGGCTCTCTTGAAAAAGATATACTTAAAAAATATAATGGAGTTACAGCGGCCGGTATGGTGGAAAGCGGGCTGCGCCATGTTGAATTGTTACAATCTTTAGACTTTCATCAGATAAAGATATCTCTTAAAGCTTCCGATGTCTCACGTACGCTTGAAGCCTATCGGCTCCTGTCTGAAAAAACCGACCTGCCGCTGCATGTTGGTGTAACCGAGGCCGGCGCCCTTTATTCGGGAATTGTTAAATCGGCGCTGGGAATCGGGATGCTGTTAGCTGAAGGCATTGGCGACACCATCCGGGTTTCTCTGACCCGCGACCCGGTTGAAGAAGTGCGCGTCGGGTTCGAAATTCTCAAAGCACTTGGTATTCGCCGTCGCGGTCCGGAAATAATCGCCTGTCCCACTTGCGGGCGTTGCAATATTGATCTTTTTGACATTGTTGAGCGGGTTGAAAAAGCACTGATGACCACTGCCGAGCCGATTAAAATCGCCATAATGGGATGTGTGGTTAACGGACCGGGAGAAGCCCGGGAAGTAGACTTCGGAATCGCCGGTGGGGACGGCAATGGCGTGCTGTTTAAAAAAGGGAAAGTGGTCAAAAAATTTGCTCAGGAAAAATTGGTGGATGTTCTGTTGCATGAAGTGAATGAATATGTAAAAGATCTTAAAACCGAAAAGCGGAACACTTAATATTGGATTTGATATCATCGAAAGGAAAGGTATGACAAAGCAAGTGAAGACTGCAATCTCACCGACACGTAATGAGGATTATCCGGAATGGTACCAACAGGTCATTAAGGCCTCGGACATGGCTGAGCGTTCACCGGTCAGAGGCTGTATGGTCATAAAACCCTGGGGTTATGCCTTGTGGGAAAATATTGTACAGGCGATGGATAATCTGTTCAAAGCCACCGGGGTCAAAAACGCCTATTTCCCCCTTTTTATTCCGTTAAGTTTTCTTGAAAAAGAGGCTGAGCATGTTGAGGGCTTTGCCAAAGAATGTGCGGTGGTAACCCACCACCGGCTGGAAAAGGGTGAGGGCGGCCTTGAACCCGCCGGCCCGCTGGCCGAACCCCTGGTGGTGCGTCCGACTTCAGAAACCATTATTGGAGATTCATTTTCCAGATGGGTGAGCAGCTATCGTGATTTGCCGATACTGGTCAACCAGTGGGCCAATGTGGTTCGCTGGGAGATGCGTACCCGCATATTTTTAAGAACCAGCGAATTTTTGTGGCAGGAAGGACACACGGTGCACGCCACTGCCGAAGAGGCCATTGAGCGTACCCAAATGATGCTGGATGTTTACACAACCTGTGTTGAGGATTATCTGGCGATGCCGGTTATCCGGGGGCACAAGTCCCCCGCTGAACGCTTCCCGGGGGCGGTGGATACCCTCTGCATTGAATCCATGATGCAGGATCGCAAAGCATTGCAGTCAGGGACGTCGCATTTTCTGGGACAAAATTTTGCGCGGGCCTCCGAGATAAAATTTCAATCCGCCGCGGAAACCGAAGAGTACGCCTGGACCACTTCGTGGGGCACATCTACCCGAATGATCGGCGGGCTTATCATGACCCACGGTGATGATGACGGTATTATTTTACCGCCCAAAGTTGCCTCCGCCCATGTTGTGCTTTTGCCCATCGTTCGAAAAAGCGAGGATCGAGAATTGGTGATGGATTTTACTGAAAAGCTGGCCCGGGAATTAAGGGCAAAAACGTATCACCATCGTAAACTGGTTGTCGAAATCGATGACCGCGAAATCGGCGGGGCTCGTGGCTGGGATTGGATTAAGAAAGGGATTCCTTTAAGAGTGGAGATCGGCCCCAGAGATATCGCCCAGAATTCGCTTTTTGTCGGCCGGCGGGATCAAGAGCCGAATGAAAAGAAAGCCATTGACCGGGAACAATTTGTGGCCGAAATAACCGATATTCTGGATGAAATCCAGCAGAACCTGTTCCAGCGCGCCTTGGCGTATCGTAAGGAACACACCGTCGACATTGAAGACAAGAAAACATTTTATGAATTTTTTACCCCTCAAAATTCGGAAAAACCTGAGATCCATGGCGGCTTTGCGGTCTCAGGCTGGTGCGGCTCAGATGAATGCGAATCAAAGATAAAGGAAGATCTCGCCGTAACCATTCGCTGTATTCCTTTTGAAAGCGATAAGGATAAAGGCAATTGCATTTGCTGCGGCAAAGACAGTAACCAGCAGGTTGTATACGCTAAAGCTTACTAAGCTGGTTGCTTGCAACCAGCTTATGGTTCAGGGTTCTGGGTTAAAAATGATTAAGCGGCTGGACAGCTGGGAGGCCAGAAAGCTTGGAAGCTTGCAAGCCTCAGAGCCTTCAAGCCTTCCAGCTTCCCAGCTTTCAAGCCTGTTACCTATGAGCTGAAAACCAATGGCAGGCAGTTGATTATCAATAACAAATAACCATTAACAAATAACGATCCATTTGCATTGATCCGGATTAACGACATAGTCGATAAGGTCGGCGATTACCTGCCAGATGCCGATCTTGACATTATAGAACGCGCCTATATTTATTCGGCCCGGGTTCACGAAGGCCAGGTGCGACTTTCCGGAGAACCTTACCTGTCCCATCCCCTCGAGGTAGCCGGCATCCTGGCGGACATGAAACTGGATCCGGAAAGCGTGACCGCCGCGCTTCTGCATGACGTCATCGAAGATACTCCCGCCACTCCCGAAGAAATCAAGGAGCTGTTTGGCCCGGAAGTATTACATATTGTGTCCGGCGTTTCAAAACTCAGCAGCCTGTCTTTTGGCACTTCTCAGGCCCGTCAGGCCGAAAACATCCGAAAGATGTTTTTAGCCATGGCTGACGATATTCGGGTCATTCTGATCAAGCTGGCTGACCGGCTTCACAATATGCGTACCCTGCAATTTCACAGTGCCGACAAGAGAAAGAAAATTGCCCTCGAAACGATGGATATCTATGCGCCCATCGCCGCCCGCCTGGGAATTTATTGGATTAAAAATGAGCTGGAAGAATCATCATTCAAATTCAGCCAGCCGGAGGAATTTGCTCGAATTGAAAACCTTCTGAGCAATTCTAAGACTGATCGCGAAAAATACATTGAACAGGTAAAAGGTCACATCAAAAAAGCAATGGATGCAGCCAATTTAAAGTGCGAGCTGATGGGCCGCAATAAAAATGTTTACAGCATCTATAATAAAATGATCTCCCAGAACCTCCCTTTTGAGGAAATTTATGACATCATTGCGTTCAGAATTATTCTGGAAACCGTCCCCCAATGTTACGAGGCACTGGGCCTCATCCATTCATTGTGGAAACCAATCGATCATAAATTTAAAGATTATATCGGTCGTCCCAAAACCAATATGTATCAGTCGCTTCACACCACCGTAATCGGGCCGGTTGGGGAACGCATTGAAATTCAGATCCGCACCCATGAAATGGACAGGGTGGCTTCATCCGGTATTGCTGCCCACTGGGGCTACAAAGAAGGCAAGCGCCTTGATGAAAATGCGAGCCGCAAATTTGCCTGGATACAGAATCTGGTAGAAAACCAGGAAAATTTCCTGGATCCCGGCGAATTTTTGGAGAATGTCCGCATCGATCTTTTCCCCGATGAAGTTTATGTTTTCAGCCCACGGGGCGAGGTGAAAACACTGCCGCGCGGCGCTACACCGGTTGATTTTGCTTATCTGATCCACACGGAGGTGGGCAACCAGTGCACCGGCGCCAAGGTCAACGGCCGGATGGTGCCGCTGCCTTATGAGCTCAAAACCGGTGACATCGTTGAAATTGTTACATCCAAGAATCACCATCCAAGCAAGGACTGGCTCAACTTTGTCAAAACGGTTAAGGCTCGTTCAAAAATCAGGCACTGGATCAAAGTCCAGGAAAAAGAGCGCAGCCTCACTTTGGGAAGGGAAATGTGTGAAAAGGCTTTTCGCAAAGAGCGCCTGAATTTTAATACTCTGGTCAAATCTGAAAAGATGCTGCAGATTGTTGAGCAATTCGGTCTCAAGGCCGTTGATGACCTGGTCGCCAATGTAGGTTATGGTAAGATTACCCCCCTGCAGGTGCTTCGCAAGTTCGCTCCTAAAATTGATGAAGAAGAAGTTGACGAATCAATTTTTAACAAATTAA
>JASFIX010000320.1:0-5520 GCA_050122435.1 Desulfobacterales bacterium | reverse complement strand
GCGGTCGATGCCTGTGTTAAGGCCGGTATCGGCCTGACAGCCATGAAAACTCAGGGCGGCGGTCAGGTTAGAACGGATTCGCAAACCGAGCTCGAAATGGCCGGGCGATTTCTAAAAAAAGGATTCACCGATGGCCAGGCCAAGCTGAAAGCCGTGTGGCAAAATCCGCAAATATCCAGTATCTGTTCGCAGATGCCGAATATGACGCTCCTGATGTCAAATGTGGCTGCTGCACTGGATAAAACCCGACTTTCCGCCCGGGATACATCACTGCTGCAGCGGTATGCAAAAGAAACCCGCTCGGCCTACTGTGCCGGATGTGCGGATATTTGTGAAGCGTGCGTGCAGGGAGACGCGCCCATCGGCGATGTGATGCGATATCTGATGTACTGCAATAGCTACGGTGACTATAAACTCGCGGCAGAAGGCTTTAACAAAATTACGGAAAAGGTTCGCAGGCGTTTAACCCGCCTGGATTATTCCAGGGCTGAAAAAGAATGCCCACAGGGACTGCCCATCGCAAAACTGATGCAGGAAGCCAAAAAGAAGTTGGAAGCTTGACCACCACCTAAAGCCCGAACCGCATAAAGGCTGATAAAGGTTTTTTTCCTTTCTTTGTGGTAAAATTAGGCAGCGAGGAAATGTTTATTCTGAACCTCGGTAATTTTGCAGCAAGGCCTCCGCTTCACATATCATTTCATCGCGCAAGGATGCCGGTGCCAGGACCTCGGCCTTGGATCCCCAGGTCATCAGCCAAAATTTAATTTCGTCGGTTCCGGCGACCCGGGCTTCAAAAATAAGGGATCCATCCTTTTGGGATTCAATTTTCTGGGTCTTATGCCAGATTTTTTCGCTGATGTATCCGGCAACTTCAGCCGCAAACCGGATTCTGACCTTTTGCGGCTTGCCATGAAATACACCGAAGCTGGTCTGCATAAAATCTTCGACCTTAAAATTTTCCGGCATTTCAAATGTTTCATCCGTCAACATCAACGATTTAATCCGGTCTAGGGCAAAAATCCGGATATCTTCCCGCAGCCCGCAATTTCCGACCATGTAAAACGCTCCGTCAAAAAACCAGATTTTGTAAGGGGCAACTTTACGCCGCGTTTTTTCCTTGCGGCTCATGGTAAAATAGTCGATTTCGATAATTTTTCGATGAATGGTGGCTTCACTGATCCTGTCGATTAATTCCCGCAATTGGCCATACTGTTTATAAGGCTTTGAGCCGACCTCAAAGCTTTCCTCTATCCGGTCGAGATATTGGATCGTTTCAGCCGGCAGGGTAGCCTTTATCTTCTGGAAAAACGATTCCAGGGATTCATAAAAAACCGTATCTTTTAAAACCATCATCAATCCCCGGCTGAAATAGAGCGCCATCAATTCAGCCAGGTCAAGGGGAATGGGGATTTTGTTGCGAGCGCTGTCGAGCACGGACCACAAATTTTTTCCATCTATACGGTCGGTATAAATCGGAAAGCCAGCTAACTGTAAGGCCTCCAAATCCCGATAAACCGTGCGCCAGTGAAATTCAAGCTCCTGGGCCAAATCCGCGGCTGACTTTCCCCTGCGTGAAGCAATTAAGCTCTGCAGGATCCGCCATTGACGGGCCAGTTGATCACCCCGGGCCATAGATATCCTCCCGCTGCATAAATCATTCGCAAAATCATAATCTATCTCAAAGATAGCAGGTCATACTTATAGGTCAGCTGGTTGAGCCGGTTGAGCCCGTTGAGCCCGCTGAGCCCGTTGTCCGGGAAAAAAATAAAATCAGATATTTTTCCTTTTTTTAACCGGCTCAACCGGCTCAACCGGTAAACGTTAACAGTTAAACCCGCTTTCGGGCACATGGTCAAGAGTCTGTATTAAAATTTATATTTCCCCAACAGTTTGTCCGGATCTGACAAAGCATCATGCTAATGTTTGACTTAAAAATGAAAATATTTCTGATTTTTTTCATCAAAAGAAAGCGGGTAAACAAAATAACGGGGGTGCAAACATGACGAAACATATTTTTAACCCAGATTATCATGATTGTTACGAATACCATGGAAACACAACGATCGAGCTGACCCGCAGGCAGGGCGAGATTACCCTATGGCGGGATTGGATCACCTTCGATACGGTACAGGAAGCAGCCGACTATTTCAATGAGCACTGCAGCGCCAATGAATAGGTTACAGGTGTCAGTGTTCAGGTGTCAGGAAAAATAAGGACCCGGCTTCACTCTGTCGAGTTATGCCGCGGCAAGCTGAGTGCTGAGGACTGAAAAAAATTTTAGTCTCACCGCAGAGACGCAGAGTTCGCAAAGTTTTATTTTTTTTCTCTGCGCCTTTGGCGTCTTTGCGGTGAACAATATCAATCCACATTCTCCAAGCTAACAAACTGATAAGGAGTTAAGATGAACCAGCGGCTTAACGTGAACGGTATCGGGTGTTTTGCCGAAAGCAATACGATCTATCGGGTGTTCAAAGGGGTACTCGAAGACTATATCCTGAGCAAATATGAAGATATCTATCCCGCTGGGCAGTATACATTAAATGATGAGTGTGTAACGCAATTTTTCAGGTCGGTGATTACCCATGGAATAGAAAAGCCCGATCAAATCGATCGGGCTTTAAAATCTATTCCGACAACGGCTGTAATCACCGGTTTTTTTCTGGGTTTAAAAAAACACACGTTGCATTTGATTTTGTTTTTTCTCCACAGGGGGCATCAGCAAAAAAAATCCATCATCCGGCTCGAAAAATTCAGCCGGCTGAGGAAAAACCGACTCCACTGAAATATGTTACGGCTCTATTCTTCTTTCGGGTGACATTGTATACAACCGGTTGGTCCGGTAACCGGTAAGGGGCCTTCAAGTTTTTTGCCTGAAGTTTCGATTTTTCTATTTTTAAGCTTCATGATCTTGTGGCACCCGATACATTGTTCGTGATAGGCCTTTTTAAAATATTTAATTTCCTCAGACCTAAGGGGGGTCCCCTGCTTGGATTTGGTTGCCGCCACCTGCACATCATGGCAGTCGGATGTCATACATCCCTTTATTTGAGCGGTGCCCTCCCATTTGTGATGGCAGGTCTGGCATTCGAACCCAAAATGTCGGGAATGTGGAAATTCCACCGATGCTCTTTTTTGTTCCACCCCTTCGGGAGCACCCAGTTCAATGGTTCCCATCGGAACACACATGTCATCAACGTCTTCCTCACCGGAGACAGCCAGCACCGATCCGCAAATTATGGCAATCGCGAAACACACCCCTAAAATAACCACCTTCTGCATAGTCAACTCCCTTTCAAGATAATATAAATTTATTTTCAAGTGTTACGGGTGGTGTGAAATAAAGACCTCTGAGTAAATGCATTTTAGCGGTTTAAATTAAAAAGGAATTAATGCGCTAGAAATGAAAAAATTTCAACCCTAAATTTAACTTTTACAAAAAGAGAGAAAAATTTGACAATCTAGAGGCAAATAGGTTATAAAATAACTAGAATTATTAGAAATTCTCACCGGAAGCGACCTCCAAAAATAGAGAATCACCGCTTAGCAACCATCATTAGCACTTTTTTTTATAATTCATCAAGGAGGTTTCATGGGAAAACCAGCCCGTGATGAATTGGTCAAACGGATCAAAAATCTGGAAAAGCAGATTGCCGCCGGATCTGCCAGGGTGTCATCCATAAAACCCGGATACAGTTTTCAGACCTTTACCGAGCAATCCCCCAACATGATCTTTATTAATAAGGGGGGCCGTGTCGTCTATGCCAACAAAAGATGCAGCGAGCTTCTGGGTTACAGCCGGGAGGAATTTTATGCCCCGGATTTTGATTTTATGAACCTGATTGCCCCGGAATCGGTTGATTTAATCCGGTCCAATTTCAAGCAACACATGAGCGGCGAAGATATTGAGCCTTACGAATACGTCCTTTTAAACAACAAAGGGAAAAAAATTGAGGCCATCATCACCACCAAGCTGATTGACTATGGAGATGATAAGGCGATTCTGGGCATTATCACCGATATCACAGAGCGCAAACGAGTAGAAAAGGAACTGCAGTATCGATTGAAATTCCAGCATCTCATTACCACGGTTTCGAGCCAGTTTATCAACCTGCACCCGGCTCAAATCGACGACGAAATCGATTATGCACTCAGGCAGATCGGAGAATTTGCCAATGCGGATCGCAGTTATGTTTTCCAATTCTCCGACGACCAAAAATCCTTATCCTGCTCCCATGAATGGTGCGCTGAGGGAATCACGCCAACCATTGAGCGTATTCAAAATGCTCCGGTAGACACATATCCATGGGCTATGAAAAAATTTCTGAAAGGAGATATGCTTATAGTCCCCTGCCTTGCCGACCTGCCCCTTGATGCCATCAAAGAAAAGCAGGAATTTGAAAAGCAAGGCATTCAGTCGATAATGGCAATGCCGATGGTCATTAGCGCCAAGGTGATGGGATTTATCGGATTGGATTCGGTCAGAGAAGAGAAGATGTGGGCGGAAGATACCGGTTCTCTGCTGAAGATCGCGGGCCAGGTGTTCGCCAATGCCCTGGAAAACAAAAAAAACCGTCAGGCCCTGCAGGAAAGTGAGGAACATCTGCGGACGGTTTATGAGACGTTTCCGGATTCCGTCACCATTATCCAGGCGGAAGATGGGCGCTGTATTGATGTCAACAGTGCGTTTACACGGTTGACCGGCTGGACACCCGAAGACGTCATTGGCAAAACCGCGGCCGCTCTCGATCTCTGGTACAATCCGAAGGAACGCGAAAAACTGACATCGGGTATCGCACAGAATGGTAAGGTTGAAAACCTGGAAGCCAAATTCCGGCTTAAAGACGGAAGCGTCATAACGGCTTTGATGTCGGCCGTTTTGATAAGGCTCAAAGACAAACCACACATCCTGACCATTACCCGGGATATAAGCGATCTCAAATCCGCACAGAAAGAAAGAGAACAACTAAGAACCCAGCTGATTCAGGCCCAGAAGATGGAGGCCATTGGGACATTGGCCGGCGGAATTGCCCATGATTTCAACAACATTCTGGGTGCGATTATCGGCTATGCCGAGATGGCGCTATACGATACGAAAAAAGATTCCATGGAGCATTACAACATCGATCAGGTGCTCAAGGCGGGTCATCGGGCCAAGGATTTGGTGAAGCAGATTCTGGCCTTCAGCCGCAAAAGCGAACAGGATAAAAATATCATTTTATTAACACCCATTGTTGAAGAAGCATTAAAACTGCTGCGAGCTTCATTGCCGACCACTATTGAAATAAGACAAAATATAAAGCCTGACCTGAATGCTATTTTTGCCGATCCAACCCAGATCCATCAGGTGATGATGAATCTCTGCACCAATTCGGCCCATGCCATGGGGGATACGGGCGGCATATTGAATGTAGAATTGCAAAATGTGGATCTGAACCTTAAAAAGGCCGTTCAATATCCTGAACTCCCTCCCGGCTCCTATGTACAGCTCAGCATCAGCGATACGGGCCACGGTATGGACTC
>JASFIX010000319.1:0-5526 GCA_050122435.1 Desulfobacterales bacterium | reverse complement strand
TGCGCTGTTTCGTGTTACGTTTCTGCCTCCTCTTTTTCGATGATATCAATTTTTCCGGCAGCCACTTCCCGCAGGGCGACCACAACATCTTCATTCTTCGGTGAACTTACCAGATAATCAGATCCTTCGCGAATCTGCCTGACGCGCTGGGCGACCATGTTTACCAACAAAAATCGATTGCCAACCTTTTTTAAGCAATCTTCAATTGTAATTCGTGCCACGAAAAAAACCTCCATTGAAATGGTTTTATTGGTTTAATTTGTTTAATTTGTTTCATTGGTTACGTAACAGAAAGTGCCTTAGTTGCCGAATTCAACAAATGAAACTAATTGAACCAATTGAACTAATTAAACAATTTATAAAATTTCGACGAGCTCATAACTGCGTTTGCCACCGGGTACTTCAAGGGTGAGTTCATCACCCGGCTTTCGGCCTAAAATTGCCTTGCCAAGAGGTGATGATACGGATATGCGACCATTTTCAATATCCGACTCATCCGGACCCACCAGTTGATAACTGACATCCTCGCCGGTTTCGATGTTTTCAAGGACAACTTTGCAACCGAAAACAGCCCGATCCTTGGGCAGTTTATCGGTTTCAATAATATCAATATGAGCCAGTTTAAATTCCAACTCATTAATGCGTCCTTCAATAAAGCCCTGACGATCTTTTGCTGCGGCATACTCCGCATTTTCACTTAAATCACCGTGAGCTCTTGCTTCTTCTATTGCTTTTATATTTTGGGGACGCTCAATCTTTTTCAGGTTTTGCAGCTCTTTTTGAAGGGCTTCAAAACCCTGCTTGGTAACGGGGACTCGATCCAATTTCACAACTCCTGATTGAATTTGGCGATATCGCTCAATTCGATTTTAATTGCTATTTAGTCTTCTAAATTCGTATTCCAAAATTATCATATATATTCGTCAGCCAGAACCTGGGCAATCTGCACCGTATTGGTGGCAGCACCTTTTCTGATGTTGTCGGCGACGATCCACATATTGACGCCGTTGGGGATGGATTCATCCTGTCGAATCCGCCCGACCAAGGTTAAGTCCTGGCCGGCCGCATCGGTTGCCAGCGGGTACAGATTTTCTCCGGGGTCATCCATCACTCGGACTCCCGGTGTATTTTCCAGCAAGGTCTTGACATCCCCGGCAGATATGGGTTCATGGGTCTCAATGTTAACCGATTCGGAATGCCCGAAGAAAACCGGCACACGCACCGTTGTTGCCGTCACGGCAATAGAATCATCCTCCATGATCTTGCGGGTTTCGTTGACCATTTTCATTTCTTCTTTGGTATATCCATTTTCCATAAAGGTATCGATATGGGGCAAACAATTAAAAGCAATGCGATGCGGATATACCTCGTTCTCATAATCCAAAAAATTGATCATTGCCCGGGTTTGATCAAAGAGCTCATCAATTGCCTTTTTACCGGTTCCAGATACCGCCTGATAGGTCGACACCACGATTCGTTTAATACCATATTTTTTGTGAATCGGATGCAGCGCCACGACCATCTGGATCGTCGAACAATTCGGGTTGGCAATAATGCCCTTTTGTGTATGTTGGGCAATGGCATGTGGATTTACCTCGGGAACCACCAGCGGCACTTGAGGATCCATACGCCAGGCACTCGAGTTGTCCACGACCACACACCCGTCCTTGGCAGCAAACGGAGCAAATTTTTCACTGGTGCCGCCGCCGGCAGAAAAAAGCGCGATATCAAATCCTTTAAAAGAATCCTCCTTCAACTCTTTTACATCGATCAGGTCGCCCTTAAATCGGAGCTGGCGACCCACTGAACGACTCGAGGCTAAAAATACGACGGAATTGATCGGAAAATCCATCTCTTCCAGACAGCGTATCATCTGATTTCCCACAGCACCGGTGGCACCGGCAACAGCAACATTCATTTTTTTGGCAGCCATACTTAATCCCTTGTTATCAGCTTTTTTCGATATAATCTACTATGAGATCGCCAACCGCCTGGGTCGAATGCCCCATCTTACCGGCGGCGACATCCTTGATATCTTCTCTCAAAACTTTGGCAACACCGTCTTCAACAAGTGCAGCGGCCTTTTTTTCCCCGATCGTTTCGAGCATCAACTGTGCTGCGGAGATGGCCGCAATCGGGTTGATTTTGTTCTGGCCGGTATACTTGGGTGCTGAACCGCCAATGGGTTCAAACATCGAAACGCCATTGGGGTTGATATTGGCACCGGCGGCAATTCCCATGCCGCCCTGTACCATCGCACCCAGATCGGTAATAATATCGCCAAACATATTATCGGTAACGATCACATCAAACCACTCCGGATTTTTTACCATCCACATGCAAAGGGCATCAATATGGGCATAATCGGTTTCGATATCCGGATATTCTTCTGCCACTTCGTAAAATGTTCGTTCCCAGAGATCAAAGGCATAGGTCAGCACATTGGTTTTACCGCAAAGGGTGAGCTTTTTGTTCTTGTTCCTTGCCTGGCAATAATCAAAGGCATATCGAATGCAGCGTTCAACACCCTTACGGGTATTGATGGATTCCTGGGTGGCAATCTCATCCGGAGTGCCGCGCTTCAGACAGCCACCGGCGCCGGCATAAATCCCCTCTGTATTTTCACGTACCACGACAAAATCGATATCTTCAGCGCCTTTGTCTTTGATCGGTGTATATACGCCCTCATAGAGTTTAACCGGCCGTAGGTTGATATATTGGTCCAGTGTAAACCGGGTTTTCAGCAAAATGCCCTTCTCCAGGACACCGGGTTGCACTTCCGGATGACCGATGGCCCCTAAAAAAATAGCATCTTTTTGGGCAAGTGAATCAAGCTGCTGATCGGAAATGGTTTCCCCGGTAGCCAGGTAATGATCACCGCCAATATCGTAAGTCGAGAACTGATAACCGAAATTACAGCGGTTGGCCACCGCTTCAAGCACTTTTAGGCCCTCGGCGACGACCTCCGGTCCGGTTCCATCTCCCGGTATGACAGCGATATCATATGTTTTTTTCATCTATAAATCCATTAGCATAAGATTTGAGATTGCGATCTGTGATAAAAAAAGCCGGGTTCTGTAGGCAGAAACGGAAGATTTTAACAATGACTTAATTGGACCGCTGGGTTCAATTAAGGCATCGCAAATCGTCCGATAACAGAAGACCCCGCCTTTACTTTATCACCGACAGACACCTTGGTTTCGACATCATCGGGCAGATATACATCGAGCCGCGAACCAAAACAAATCATGCCGAAACGCTGGCCTTTTCGCACCTCATCACCGGACTGCACTTTGCAGATAATCCTTCTGGCAATCAAGCCGGCAACTTGAACGGTGCAGAGCGGTTTGCCAGCCGACGTTTCCAGAAAAACGGCATTGTGCTCATTTTGCAAAGATGCTTTATTCAGATTCGCCGAAAAAAATTTGCCGGGATGATAACCCACCCTTTTGACCTGCCCGTCAAACGGAATGCGATTGACGTGCACATTAAATACAGACATAAAGATGCTGATCTTCTGGCAACCGCCTTCGTAAAAGGAAGTGCCGTCAACAGGGCCCACTGAAATGACTTTGCCATCCGCCGGTGAAACGATGGCATCGGGTTGATTGGGAATCACCCGATCCGGATCCCTGAAAAACCCGCAAAAACAAAAGGTTATCACCAGACCCAGCAAGGTCAAGTAAGTCATCCCTAACAGGGCAAAGATCAAGGTGACAAATGCCGCACCCAAAATCGGCGGATATCCGGCTCTTGCCACCGGAAAAGCCAACTGGCCCGGCGGTTCCGGCCAAGAATGTGGGTTCATGGTATCTGTGTTTTATCCAAATTGTTAATGCCTGAATCCTGCGTGAAAATTAATGAGAAACTAAACTTTTATGAATATCAACAAGAATATGGATTGTCAATGATTACCACAACATCACCGGCCAAAGTTTAATTCCGCATCCGATTTGCGGATGTAGCGCGGGACCAGGCCGTCAATCCCGTCGGTGTCATTGGCCTCAAACCTTGGCAAACTCAGGAAAGCAACGCTCGATGCCTTTATCGTGTTTTGGTCCTCGGGAACAAAATGGGCCAGGCCCCCCGCCGCTGTGACAATCTGTTGGCGATACAACCGGGCACCGGTTCCAATAAATACACAGGGAGATTTGATATCCTCAACGACGGCTTCAGGAATCATGGCCCGCTCGCCGGTCTTTTGAATTAACCGGCCCTCATTGAAACCATAGGTGGCAGCATATACCTCGCCTTTGCGAGCATCCAGCAGCGGGCAGATCAAATGAGGCGTCTGACCACATTGGTAAGCAAGTGCTTTAAGCGTGGATACCCCCACAACCGGCTTGACCAGCGCAAGCGCTAATCCCTTGATCGTACTGATACCGATTCGAAGACCGGTAAATGAGCCCGGACCGATCGTAACGGCCAACCCGTCCAGGTCGCCAACGCCAAAACCGGCATTTTCCAGAACTGAATGGATTAATTCCATTAAGTGTTTCGAATGGGTTTCGTTTTTGCTTGTGGTTAATTCAGCGACCCGTTTCCCATCATTCGTTACGGCAACGCTGCAGCTGGTTGTGGCTGTATCGACTGCAAGGATTTTCATCGGTTATTTGCGTTTGGCTTTTGTCCGTTTTAATTTGCGCCGGGATTTAGTCCCAATAATGGCTCGTGTCACAACTTCAGACATTTGTTTTACGGGGACAAATTCAATTTTGCGCCTAAGATGGCGGGGCAATTCAGAGAGTTCTTTTTTGTTCTTCTCGGGTATGATGACGGTTCGAATTCCCGACCGCAAGGCACCCAGGGCTTTTTCTTTTAAACCACCAATAGGAAGAACCCGACCCCTCAGCGTGATTTCACCGGTCATGGCCACATCACTGCGAACGGCTCTGTTTGTTAATGCGGATATGAGCGACGTCGCCATGGCGATACCTGCAGATGGACCGTCTTTGGGGATAGCACCTGCCGGGACATGAATATGGATATCAGAATTTTCGAATTTCTTTTCATTCAGCCCCAATAAAGCCGCATTCGCCCGCGCATAACTTACCGCCGCACGGGCAGATTCCTGCATCACATCCCCCAGTTGTCCGGTCACGATCAAATCGCCCTTTCCACCGATCAAAGATGCTTCAACATACAGCACTTCTCCGCCGGCCTGCGTCCAGGCCAGGCCGGTAGATAGGCCCACCTGGTTTTCTTCCTTATCCATTTCCGGTCCATATTTGGCGACCCCCAGATATTTATGCAAGTTGGCCTTTGTCACCGCAAAGGATCCTTTTTGACCTTCAGCAATTTTACGCGCCACTTTCCGACAAATTGCGCTAAGCTCCCTTTCAAGGTTTCGCAGTCCGGCTTCGGATGTATATTCCGTAATCATCTGCTGCAGTGCTCCCGGACTTATGGTTATTGAGCGGGCTTTAAGGCCATTTTCTTTAATCTGTCGAGGAACAAGGTGATTTTGGGCGATCACAATTTTTTCTTCTTCGGTGTAACCTGAAAGCGGAATAATCTCCATGCGAT
>JASFIX010000318.1:0-5542 GCA_050122435.1 Desulfobacterales bacterium | reverse complement strand
TCCTTATTTTGATTCATTTGCCGATCTGGCCGCTGTGTGCCAGAGTGCCGATAAAATTGATGATCAACTGTGCTGCGGTTGAGGCAGTTAAGTTGTTCACGTCCAGCTCCGGCCTGACCTCGAACAGATTAATACCCGCAACTGATCCTTTTTGAGCAATTCCCCGCACCAAGTCCGAAGTTTCATCAAAGGTAAGCCCGCCGGGGCTGGGAAAAAGAATGCCCGGGGCGATAGCTGTATCGAATGCATCGCTATCAATCGTTACCAGATAATACTCTGCCGCCGGGATCCTTTCAATACAGGCTTCGATCCCTTGTTCGTGTACTTCACGGGCGCGGATAAAGATGCTACCAAAGGATCGGGCATCGTCAACTTCCTGCTGTCGGGCACTGCCGATACCCCGTAAACCGACTTGAGCCATACCTTTTACCCAGGGCATCTCGGAAGCCCGCCGCATACCGCTGCTGTAACCTTCCCGTACCCCATAGCGCTCATCGCGCCAATCAATATGGGCATCTATATGCACGACGCAAAGGGCTTCGTAAGCGTTAAAGGCATGTAAGGCTGGAATAAGACCGCCCTCATCCGTACCCAGGGCAATCGGAATTGCGCCCCGGTTCAATATGGTCCGGATGGCAGTGGTGATATTTTCAGGGTTTTGTCCGCTGCCGTCCGGCTGCTTGTCAACATCGCCGCAATCCACAATCCGAACCTGCCGGTCCGCTAAAAGAACATCATTGAAATTAAAATCGTAATGATCCAGATGATCCATAAATCGCGCCGACTGCCGGCGGATGGCATCTGCAGCGTTTTTTACCCCGGTTCTAGCTGTGGCATCGGGTGGTCTCTGGGGATAGGGGCTAATGTAATGGAGTCCGATAATGGCGATATCCGCCTCCATCTCGTCGAGTTGCGTGCAAACCGGCAAGCCTGCGAAACTCACTGCTGGTGGGGTAATGCATTTCCATTTCTCTGACATATATTTGTCCTCTATTTGGAATCGGCCATAAGCGCAGTAACCACTCTTTTCATCATGGCGGCATCTTTGTATGGCTGGGGCGATTCGCAGATCAGCGTAACGTCGCATTTGGTTTTAAGTAACGCTTCGGCCAGGGGCTCGAAGAATTTTTTGGTGGTCTTCAGATGTTTGCGCTCGCCTTTGGGGCCGTATTCAATGCCCGAAAAGTGGGCGTGAAATTTTTTAGGCAGCTTTCTTAAAATCTTGGCATAATCAATTTTCCCCTGTTCCCGGGCATACAGATGCGCAAAGTCAACACAGATACCGCAACCGGTTTCTTGCTTCAATTTTAAAAGTTCTTCCACTGAACCGAACTGCGATGGTTTTCCGGTAATTTCGGGGCACAGTTGAACCTTCCATTTGTTTTTTTTGATCTTGCCTTGAATTTCCAGAATTGCCTTTTTAATCAAACTATAAGTCTGCCCGGCGGTTTTCTTCTGATAAAACCCGGCATGAAACACCACACAGCGGGCGTTAAAAACAGCAGCCCTTTCGCAGGAATCCATAATGCGCTGTTTACTGGCAACGATCTTTTCTTTCTCATCGGACGCCAGGTTGATGTAATAGGGTGCATGAACCGATAAGGTAATACCTTTTTCTTTTGCCAGAGAGCCGACTTCCCGGGCGTCCTCCATAGACATCCGCACGCCGTAGGTAAACTCCACCTCCATGCAATCCAGCTTCATGCGGGCTACTTTGCGGATGCCTTTCAGGTTGCCCAACCCGGCAGATCCCGCTGGTCCTATTCTTATCATTTTGTCAATCTTCGTTTTTCACCGCAAAGACGCAGAGTTCGCAAAGGGTTTTTTCTTATTTCTTTTCGCTGAGAGGGCGAAAAGAAATAAACTTAAGCCCTACGGGTGATCAAGTTCTTCTATGCCATCAAACCATATAGGCTAAATCAAATAGTCCGCTTTTAATGATAGATATTAATTTTAGAAAAATGAATCCTGCCGCGCAGCGGCTGAGTGATTTTCATTTGTCGGCGTCTCAGCGACAAATGAAAAAAATATGCTCTCTGCGATCTCTGCGTCTCTGCGGTGAGAATAATTAAATCAGGAAGCCGCTCTCAAGGCTTCCGACTCATCGGTAGAAGTCTTCGACGGCAGCAGTATCTGGGGCTCGAAATTCAAGGTAGCAAAATAGTCCTCAACGGTTTCCTCACGCCGAATCAGCTCCACAGCGCCGTTTGAGCGCAGCAGCAATTCTTTGGGCCGCAGGCGGCCGTTGTAATTAAATCCCATGGCATGACAGTGGGCGCCGGTATCGTGAATCAACAACCGGTCGCCATCCTGGATCTCGGGGAGCAGCCGCTGAATGGCAAATTTGTCATTGTTTTCACACAAAGAACCGACCACATCCACTTTCTCAAAGTGCCGGGTTGGATGTTTTCCGATAACGGTAATGTGATGATAGGCGCCGTAAAGAGCCGGCCGCATCAGGGCGGACATACAGGCATCCACACCAATGTATTTTCGGTAGATGTCTTTTTGATTGATGGCAGTGGTCACCAGAACGCCATGCGGCCCAGTCATATAGCGGCCGCTTTCGATAAAAAATCGCGGCACAAACCCATTTCGCTTTTCAAAATTTGAGAAAAGATCAGATATATCCTGCGCCATTGAATCGATATCCAGCGGTGCCTGCCCGGGTCGGTAAGGAATCCCCAGTCCGCCGCCGAGATTGATGAAATCAAAACCGATTCTTAACTCTTGTGAAACCCACTGTACCACCTCCAGCAGCATGGCCGCGGTTTCAACCATATAGGCGTAACTCAGCTCGTTGGAAATCAACATGGTGTGCAGCCCGAATCGTTTGGCGCCCAGGGCCTGAGCCGTCTTATAGGCCTGAATGACTTGCTCGTGGGCCAGACCGTATTTTGACTCCGAAGGATCACCGATAATGCTGTTGCCGGTTCGGCGGGGTCCGGGATTGTAACGGAAACTGATGGTCTCGGGCATTTGCGGAACTTTTGTAATCAGAGAGGCATCATCCAGATTTAAGATACTGCCGCCGTCGGCCGTGGCCACATGAAATTCATCCCGGGTCGTATTGTTTGAAGAAAACATAATGTCTTCGCCGCGGGCGCCGATTTGACGGCTCAGTATCAGCTCCGGTATCGAGCTGCAGTCAAATCCGAATCCAAGATCTCGCATGATCTGCAGGATATGCGGATTGGGCAGGGCCTTGACGGCGTAATATTCCCTGAATCCATTCAGCCGGGAGAATGCATTTATAAAATTTTGCCCGGTTTCGCGGATGCCGGCTTCATCATAAATGTGAAACGGCGTTCCGAAATGATCGATGATCTCATCCAGCACAGGTAAAAGTCGGTTTTCAAATGATTGCGACATTGGCATCTTTCAATTTTCCTTTCAGTAAAATTAGGTTTCGGGTGTCAGTGTTCAGGTGTCAGGATTCGATAATGCTTGCTGACACCTGACACCCGACACCTGAAACCTACAAACAAATGGAGAGATTTTTAGCTCAGCGCCTGCTCGATGCGGACCATGGCTTCTTGAACGTTTTCATAATTGTTGAATGCGCTGATGCGAATGAACCCCTCACCGCATTTGCCAAAACCGGCCCCCGGAGTACAGACCACACCGGCTTTTTCCAGGAGCAGATCAAAAAATTTCCAGGAATCGGTTTTGCCATAAATCCAGATATAGGGGGAGTTTTCCCCGCCGACACATTCATAGCCGAGGGCTTCCATCTCCCTTCGGATCAGCGCCGCGTTTTTAAGATAATAGTCAATCAAGGCCTGGGCCTGGGCCCGGCCCTCATCGCTGTATATCGCCGCTGCCGCCCGCTGCACCGGATAGGAAACCGCGTTGAACTTGGTGGACTGACGCCGAAACCATAAATCATGGACGGATTGGGCCTCACCATTGGCGGTGTAAGCTGTGCAGGAGGTCGGCACGACCGTATAGGCACAGCGGGTCCCGGTAAATCCGGCGGTTTTGGAAAAGCTTCTGAACTCGATGGCCACTTCCCGGGCGCCTTCGACCTCAAATATCGATTTGGGCAGATCGGGATCCTGAACAAAGGACTCGTAGGCGGCGTCATAAAGAATCAGGGCCTTTTTCTCCCTGGCAAAGTCCACCCAGGCCTGAAGCTGAGATTTGGTGATGGTGGCCCCGGTGGGGTTGTTGGGAAAGCACAGGTAAATCAGGTCAACATTTTCTTTAGGCAGATCCGGGATAAAACTGTTTTCCCGGGTGCTTTCCAGGTAGGTGAGGCCTTCATAACGGCTTTCACCAAATGCCCCGGTGCGGCCGGCCATCACATTGGTGTCCAGGTAGACCGGATAAACTGGATCGGGAATGGCGATACGGATGTCGGTCGCGAAAATTTCCTGGATATTGCCAGTGTCACACTTGGCCCCGTCACTGACAAAGACCTCTTTGGCGGAAATATCCGCACCCCGGTCCTGGAAATCGCTTCTGGCAATATCTTCACGCAGAAATTCGTATCCCTGCTCGGGGCCATATCCCCGGAAGGTGGCGTCGTCGGCCATTTCATCCACCGCTTCATGAAAGGCCGCGATGCAGGCCTGCGGCAAGGGACGGGTGACATCCCCGATACCCAGTTTGATGATCTCTTTGTCCGGATGTTTCTCCTGAAATTCGTCGGTTCGCTTTCTGATTTCCGAAAACAAATACGACGCCTGCAACTTCAGGTAATTTTCGTTAATTCGAATCATTTCTCACCTCTTAAATGTTTGGTTGTGCCTGTTGAGCCGGTTTCCCGTTAGCGCGTTGTTCTGTTAAAAAGGATTTCAATCTGATTATTTAACGGGCTCAACAGGCAACGGGCTAAACCGGCTGAACCTAGATCTCGATCGGAATCCTAGCCGTCTCCTTATAGGTTGACAGGGCAATTGCGGTTTGGGTGGATTGCACCGCTCCGATGGAAGCGATTTTATCCCGTGTCAAGCGGCTGAGCGCTTCGGTGTCGGCCGCCCGGATCTTAACCAGAAAAGCATCCTCCCCCGCTACATAATGAACTTCCTGAACCTCAGGGATACGGGACAGGGTTTTCCCGACTTCAATTTCCTCGCCGAGCTTTTTTAATTTCACCGTCACAAATGCCACCAGACTTTTGGCAAACCGTTTCGGGTTCAGCCGGACCTCATAGCCGTCGATAAAACCCTGTTTTTCCAGCTTGCGGATTCGTTCCAGCACCGCCGATGGTGCCATCCCGACCTGCCGGGCCACTTCCACGTTGGGGATCCGCGCTTTTTCCTGTAATATTTTCAGTATTTTTAAGCTAATAGCGTCAATCATTCTTTAATTATCCTTTTTATCAGATAATTATTCATTAAATCATTATTTGTCAAGAATTTTTTTCGGATTTTTCGTGCTTCTGGCGGCTGGCTACTGGCTGCTGGTCACTTGCTTCTAATTGTCGGCCAGGAGCAAGAAGCGAGAAGCCAGCGGCCAGATAGTTGAACCCTGAACGCTGAACCATTGAACCCTATGAACCCATCGTTTTTTTGAGGAGCTTCCGCAGCTGCGCCAG
>JASFIX010000317.1:0-5552 GCA_050122435.1 Desulfobacterales bacterium | reverse complement strand
TACGGCCGGTATTCCGGGATGATTGGAATAGGCCACATAAGGGTGGCAGTACTGACACTGGATTTGTTTGACCCCACTGTGAACAGTGTGGCTGAAGGGAATCGGCTGCTCCGGTCCAATGGCGCTATACGGCAATTTGTAAAACAAGAAAATAAACACCACTATGGCCAGTCCGGTGATCAACGTGGTCAAAATGATTATGGCATTTTTACCCAATGGTTTAATACCTCGTTAAATGATCGTTTTCTCTATCCAGCTCAATCCGCCTCAGCCGTTTTTGAAAGTCCCGGAAAACGCTTTAAAAAAAAGCTGACGGCGATGACCATTAATCCGAGAAAGCCGACCGTAATCAATCCGTCGGAAACATTCAACGACAGCGAATGCGCGCCATGGCTCAGCGCCGGCGCCAGCAACAGCAGATGCTCAAACCAGAATCCAATGATAATGACACTGCACAGAATCACCATAAAAACCGGTTTTGATTTGATCTTTTTATTGATCAGGATGACAAACGGTATGATGAAACAAACGATAAAAACGGTCCAAGCCAGCTTGCTCCAGGGAACCATCACGGTGCGCTCAATCACATAGTGAGTCTCTTCTGGGATATTGCCGTACCAGATAACCGTCAGCTGAACATAAAAAAAGTCGGCCCACAACAGGCAAAACGCAAAAAACAGTTTGCCGATATCATGGAAATGGGATGGCTCTAATCCAGAAGATACGCCTTTCTTGATCCGCGTGATGGCAGCCAGGATGATTAAGGCACCCAGTCCGACATAAAATGCCTTTACAAAGGTGTACCCCCCAAACAGGGTCGATATCCAGTGGGGGTCCATACTCATTACCAGATCATAGCCGATCAAACTCAGGATCAGCGTAAATGCCAGAATATAAAGCCCCGCCCATATGGTCATCTTTTTCTTTACCTTTTCGGTGCTGCGATTGTTGCTAACCCAGCCCTTGTAAATCATTTGCCGGAATCCACCCTGATTTTGATTCTCATCCGCGCGAAGCTGCAGGGCATTGTACAAATACGCAAATCCAATCGCATAGAGCACCAACAGGCCGATGCAATCCCGCGTGAAAAGAAACGGGATATTCAGCCAGACCTCTTTGCCGTGCAGGTCCTCATGCAGCCATGGGAATATATGGGTTCGCCCTAAAAATAAGATCAGAAACAGCACAAATGATAGCGGGAAAAAGGCCGCAAAGGACTCCGCTAATGCCGATAGCGGGCCGCTCCAGCGGGCTTTGGTCATGTGCATTACCGCTGAAAAAAGAACCGCTCCCTGGGCGATGGCTGACCACAGCAAGAAGTTAATCAAATAAGCCTGCCAGGCTTTTTCCGGATGATCGCCGATTACGCCGTAAATGAATGCCGCCACCCCGATGATAATCAAGATGATGGATATCCAGCCCATCGGCGATTTCCGTGATGTTGCAGTGTTTTTTTCGTTGGATACCATTTTAATTTGCCTGGTTGTTGAATTGGTTAAACTGGTTTGATTGGTTTAATTTGTTTTGCAATTGCGTTTAACGAATGAAACCAATGAAACCAATAAAACGAATAAAACACTTAATCAAATACCTTTACTTCCCCTCCGTTCTGCATAAAAAAATCTTTCAAACCATCCTGCTGCATGGGCTCACACGCTGCCAGCACGCCAAAGTGCTCTCCCGAGCAACGCGGATCGTAATATTCCATTTTTTTAAAGCTGGGCAATCGTGTTTGGGTGAGCAGACCGATTACATTGCCGAAAACCGCAAAGAGGATGGTAAATTCAAAGCCAACGATAAAAAACGGAATCAACGATATGATCGGCTTACCGCTGACAATCAATTTCCATTCGATTGAGCAATAGACTGCCAGGGCAAAACCACTGATGAGTCCTAAGATGCCGCCGACCAGGGTGAACCAGCCAACTTTGCTTTTCTTTAAGTTAAGCGCAGCCATGATCTTATGGCTTGGAATCGGGCTGTGAACCCGCTGGAATTTGTATGCGGTTTCTTTCAGCGCAGCCAACGTTGAAACCACCTGGTCTTCATCTTTGAAGAGCCCTATGATGTATTTTTTACCCTGCATGGCTGCCTCCATGTTCTAGGGTTTCTTTCATCTCTGTCATTGAAACCGACGGCAGGTGCTTGGCAAACAACAGAAATAAAAAGAAAAACAGGCAAAAAGCACCCAGCATAATACCATATTCGATCAATGAGGGTGCGTATAATCCCCATGCATGGGGTGAAAAGCCACGTGCTACGCCGCCAATGATAATGACAAATCGTTCCCACCACATTCCAAAATTGACAATCAACGAAATGATAAAAAGGCTTGCGATGGTTGTCCGTATTTTTTTAAACAAAAACAGGAGCGGTATCAGGGTGTTGCACACCACCATGAAGAAAAAGCCCCAGCGGTAATCGCCCACCGCCCGCCAGCGAAATTGCTCGATTTCAACCGCATTGTGACTGTACCAGGCAATAAAGAATTCAGTGGCATAGGCAAAGCCGACAATCAAACCCGTGAAGACAATGGTCTTGGCCACATTTTCCAGGACACTCTGGGTAATGATCTGCTGGTACTTAAAAATTTTACGCAACGGGATCATCAGCGTCAGCACCATGGCCAAACCGGAATGGATGGCGCCGGCCACAAAATAAGGCGCAAATATGGTGGTATGCCAGCCGGGCACGATTCCCAGCGCAAAATCCCAGGACACGACACTGTGCACCGAGATGACCAGAGGTGTTGCCAGGGCGGCAAAGAACAGATAGCCGCGGGTATAATGACGCCACTGCTCATGAGCACCGGTCCAGCCCATGGAAAGGATGGTGAATATTTTCTTGCGCATGCCTTCGGACCGGTCCCGGATGGCCGCCAGATCCGGTAGCAGTCCGGTGTACCAGAACAGGGAGCTGACTGTCAGATAGGTGCTGATGGCGATCACGTCAAACATCAGGGGGGATAAAAAATTAGGCCACAGCAGCCTCTGGTTGGGATAAGGGATCATGTACATGACCTGCCAGACGCGCCCTAAATGGATAAATGGAAAGAGTCCGGCAATGCAAACCGCAAAAACAGTCATGGTCTCAGCCGCCCGGGCAATGGGATTGCGCCAGCCGGCCCGAAACAAATGCAGGATAGCTGAAATCAATGTCCCCGAATGGGCAATTCCGACCCAGAAGACAAAGTTGATCAGGTAGGTGCCCCAGGCCACCGGATTGTTTTGACCACCGGCGCCAATGCCGACGAATATCTGGTAGGCCCAGCAAGCAGCGCCGACCAGCACGCCCAAAAACAAAACCGCAACGATCGCCCAGTAATACTTTTTAGGCCGACTTAAGGTGTTCAGTACAGTTTGATCAATACTCGCGTATGTCAGCTGTGGCATATTTTTGCTTTCTGTTAATTTAACCGCGAGACACGCGCAGACCAATCTCCGGCCGACCTGGCCGGAGATTACGCGTCAGGCCCTTCGGGCCAAATAAACCTTTCTTATTAATTAACCGGTGGATTGACTCAGAATTAGTTTTTTCGCGAAGCGAATGAATGTTTTTGTTCGGCCAGGTCGGCCGAACAAAATGTCTGCGTCCGTCTGCGGTTAATATAAATTTCTAGATCTCCTGTAAAACCTTTTTAAGATAAATCACAGCTGGCTTGGTATTTAAATAGCCCATGGCCTGATAGGCCCTGGGATCATCCACCATTTGTCTGACCCGGCTTTGTTTGTCCATCAAACTGCCGAAGACCAGGGCATCGGTCGGGCAGGTCTGAACACAGGCCGGAATGACCTCACCATCGCGAATCATGCGCTTTTCGTTCTTGGCATTACTGTGAGCGACTTTGATGCGCTGGATGCAGAAGGAGCATTTTTCCATCACCCCCTTGCTGCGGACGGTGACGTCAGGATTGAGCTGCACATTCATGGGTTCAGGCCATTCCCAGTCGAACCAGTTGAATCGCCGCACCTTGTAGGGGCAATTCTGGACGCAATAACGCGTTCCGATGCAGCGGTTGTAAATCTGATTGTTAATGCCTTCTTTTGAATGGTGCGGGGCATACACCGGGCAAACGGATTCGCAAGGGGCGTTGTCACAGTGCATACAAAGCATCGGCAGAAAGATGACCTTTGACTTTTGATGCGGGTCCTGAAAGCGCTCGATGCTCAGCCAAGTCATCTCCCGTCCTTCAAGCACCCGCTCCTCACCTACGATACCGACGTTGTTTTCGGCATAGCAGGCGGCCGAGCAGGCGCCACACCCGATGCAACGGTCCAGATCAACCACCATGGCCCAGCGGTATTTTTCGTGATCATGGGGTGGATAAAAATCGCGTTTGGGATCATATCCTTCAGGTAATGGTAGTGTTAAGGGAAAATCTTCCATGGTCAGGCCGTCCCGCTTGGGCATTTCTCCCTGATTGAGTTCCGTCAGGCCAACGGTCAGCGCAAAGGGCCGTTCGTGCTGGGTTCGGCTGCCGTACATATAGGCCAGCTCTAGCGTCCGGCCGGTGGGACGCATTTTTATCTGATCGGTTGAAAAAAGCGGTCCGCCTGATTCCAAACTCGCCTCCGGCGGCAAGATAACCAGCGGGTTTACGCCTTTGCCCTGGGCGTATCGCCCATACGCTTGATGTCCCTGGCCGATATTCATGGCCAGCAGGCCGGGCAGCACAAATTCGTTTACATAAACCGGGGCCTCCAAACTGCCCCATTTCGATTCAATCTGGATGATGTCACCTTGGGTAATATTTTGTGCTTTGGCCGTGTCGGGATGCATGCTGATCGGACTTTGCCAGGCCACCCGTGTTAATGGATCCCCAATCTCACACAACCAGGGCCTGTTAGCCCCGCGGCCATCAAAAAACCGGATGGACGGTTTGGCACTGAATGTTAGATCTGAGGCATCCGCTTTTACAGATTGGGATAGCAAAGCCGTTATTTTTTGCGGATTCAGCTTAAGCTTGGCTGAATCGCTGGTTGCCGTGGAATCAACCGCACCGCCCACCTGGAGGAGCTGCACCCACTCTTTTTCGCTTTTAATTTTGCTCTCGGCCACCAGTCTGGAAAACAGATAGGTCTTATAATTTTCAGCCGGCTTTTCATTTTCAAAAGCCAGGTTGAGGAAGACATCACCAATGTGCGGCGCCTGAGTTAGACGGCCCATGGTGGGTTGCAGAGTGGAGTTCAAGGCCTGCCAACCACTGTATTCATCCCATGTTTCAAGCGGCAGGGCCACCGGAAAAATGAGGTCGGCCATTTGAGATGTTTCATCCATGAAATTGCTGAAACTGACCACAAACAGATCGTCTTTTTCTAAAGCCTCTTTCACACCGCTTTTAGGCGGCAAACTAAAGGCCGGATTGGTATTGTTGAGAATCAAGACGTCAACTGCATCGGATTTGAGGGATTTAAAAAATTGCAACACCTCGGATCGAGCGGCGGAGATTTCAACCCGATGGCGATTATTGAAATCCAGTAGGTTTAAATCCGGATCGAGCAGCAGATTTAACAAATTGACCGCCACATTGGTCTGCAGTCCATTTAAATCGC
>JASFIX010000316.1:0-5563 GCA_050122435.1 Desulfobacterales bacterium | reverse complement strand
GCATATGGACCTCCTTGGCCCCGTACTCGTATAAAATTTGAATGGTGTCCTGTAGCTGGGTACCCCGCACTATCGAATCCTCGCAAAAAAGGATTCTTTTGCCCTCGATCAACTCCTTTACCGGAATAAGTTTCATTTTTGCCACAAGATCCCTTATGCTCTGGATCTGGGGCATAAAGCTTCGGGGCCAGGTCGGCGTGTACTTAACAAAGGGCCTGATATAGGGAATATTTTTCTCATTTGCATATCCGATGGCGTGCCCGATACCGGAATCCGGTATGCCGGCGACAAAGTCGATGTCGACACTGTCATTTTGAGCCAAAGCCTTGCCGCATTGGTTTCGGGTGGCTTCCACATTGATGCTTTCATAACTGGTCGCCGGATACCCATAATAGACCCACAAAAAGGCGCATATTTGCATT
Source organism: Desulfobacterales bacterium (assembly GCA_050122435.1). Lineage (GTDB taxonomy): Bacteria > Desulfobacterota > Desulfobacteria > Desulfobacterales > JAHEIW01 > JAHEIW01. The sequence continues at coordinate 5,141 of JASFIX010000316.1, read as the reverse complement.
TGTTCTTGCGGTGGTTTTCTCTGTTCGCAGCCGTCAGCCGAAATTAAAACAATTTCGCCGGGACCCAGGTATTTTTCAATTTCATAGCCTAAATTGGGAAAGGCGCAAGATTCCGATGCGGCTGCATATGCTCCATCCTTTTTGCCGATGACAAGCGGCGTGCGGCCCAGTTTATCGCGGGCCGCAAAAATGCCTTTTTCAGTTAGCAGCAGCATTGAACATGAGCCTTTGATGGTCTCCTGGGCATATTGGATGCCCACTTCGAAGGATTCCATTTCACAGATCAACATGGCCACCAATTCAGTCGGGCTGGTTTCACCGCCGCTCATTTCTGAAAAGTGGTGCCTGTTTTTGAGCGCTGTGGCGGTGAGCTCTTCGATATTGTTGATTTTGCTGACCGTCACGATAGCAAAGGCGCCCAGGTGTGAACCGATAATTAGCGGCTGTGGGTCATGATCACTGATGATGCCAATTCCCTTGCTGCCGTGCAGTTCTGGAAGGTCGGGCTCGAATTTGGACCTGAAATAATCATTTTCGATGTTGTGAATTGATCGGGAAAAGTCTTTTGAATTTTGCACGGCCAGTCCGCCGCGTTTGGTCCCCAGATGGGAATGATAATCGGTGCCGTAAAACAGGTCATCCAAACAGTCCTTTTTAGTTACACAGCCAAACACCCCCCCCATTGTCCAATTCTCCTTTTTGTTGGCCTCAGTCTTTCAGGCGAATGATTTCCACGCGAAGGTCATCGCCCTTGATTTGAATCAAGGCAGCCGAAGCCGGATGACCGAATTTCGGATATGATGCGCTCCCCGGATTTATAAACATGATCCCGTTTTTTTCATATACATCCGGACGGTGCGTATGTCCACTGATAACCGCTTTAAAATCGGTTGTACTAGGGTCTGCATCCAGCCGGTTTGCAATGTGAAGTACATATAAAAGGATTTGACCAATTTCAATTATTTCTGTTGCCGGTAAATGGTGGGCCCATTTCCCAAAATCCATATTGCCCCGTACAGCCACTACCGGGGCGATTTTTGAGAGTTTATCCAATACCGTCTGTTCACCGATGTCACCGGCATGAATGATAAGATCGACCTCATGAAAGGCTTTTGGTACCCCAGGTGGAATACGCCCGTGGGTGTCGGAAATCACCCCGATCGCATAATTGGTTTTAGGGTCCAATTTTTTAACCATGTTTAAACGTTAAATCTTAAATTGTTTCAATTTTTCTATGCAAGTCGGGATCCATTTGGGACGCTTTGCTGTGGCTCTGCAAGCACCACTTCGCCGTTTTCAAGTATAAAGCCGGTTATCAGGAATTCCGACATAAAGGTTCCGATTTGTTTCGGAGAAAAATTGGTGACGCCGATAATCTGACGCCCAACGAGGTCTGCCTTAGAATAAAGTTTGGTCACCTGTGCGCTGGATTTCATTATGCCGAAATCACCAAAATCCGCCCAGATTTTATACGCCGGGACTTTGGCTTCTGGGAAATCTTCCACCCGGCTTATCGTTCCGGCCCGTATTTCAACTTTTTCAAAATCCTGCCAGGATATCGATTTCATCCATAAAACCTTTTCTGAGCACAACCATGCTTAGAGCATTAAATATCGATAAAAATGCGGTGAGCACATAAATGGTGACACCGGATTGAGGGAAATTGATTCTTACGGGATCAATAAACCAGATGTCAAGGGGATTGTTTATTTTGTCAAGCCGGTAATCAGCAGACTTTGTCTGGAAGTCGAAAATCTAAGGATCTTCAGAAAGCTTAACCTCGCGGCGATGGCGTTTAATTTCACTGCGCTTTTTTTTAGCTGATAATCGACGTTCCCTGGCTGCCGGGGATGGCCGGGTTTTGCGCCGGGGTTTTGGCTTGACGGTTGCCTTGCGGATCAGTTCAATGAGGCGTCCAATGGCATCTTTACGATTTTGGTCCTGGCTTCTAAATCGCCGGGCCTTGATAACCAGGATGCCATCTTCAGTCATCTTTTTTCCGGCCAACCGTATCAGGCGATCTCGAATTTCAGCAGATAGGGAGGCCGATTGATGCACGTCGAATCGCAATTGAACCGCTGTGGCCACTTTATTCACATTTTGGCCGCCCGGTCCGGATGAACGTATAAAATCCAGCTGGATTTCGTTTTCTTCAATAAATAATGTCTCGGTTATGCGGATCATAGATCATTAACGGTTTGCAATTTAGCCATTGGGTTTTAGGTGAATATCTGCCCTGAATATCATTTATTCTATCTTAATGATCGAAACAAAACAATAGTTCAAGTTTCACGTGAAAACACATTTTATAGTGTATTCGAATATATATCAGCACTATAAGTTGATTTTCCGATCTGAATTTTTAAATTAAATTCAAACTCGGGTTAAAGGCTTTGCGCAATGGACATGCATCTAAAGATGCATATATTTGATCTAATTGCAAACATGAACTCTATTTGTGCTTGGTTCGCTTCAACACTCAACTTAGGAAAAAAAAGGAGCTGATTATGGAACTTCAGGGCAAAAAAGTTGTGATTCCGGTGGAGTCAATGTTTAATACCTTTGAATTCTGGTATCCTTATTTTCGTTTGAAAGAGGCCGGTGCCGAGGTCACCGTGGTGGGATCGGGTAGCGCCGAAACGTATACTGGAAAGCCAGGGACCGAAGTTAAAGTGGATGTCAGCATCGATCAGGTTTCCGCAGCTGATTTTGACGGTGTGGTCATACCCGGCGGGTATGCCCCGGATATCATGCGCAGGTACCCCAAAATGGTGCAACTGGTTAAAGACCTGTTTGAGAGCGGGAAAATGGTGGCCGCCATATGTCATGCCGGCTGGATGCTTGCTTCGGCGAAAATATTGCCGGGCAAAACGGTGACCTCATTCTTTGCAATTAAAGATGACCTTGTGCATGCCGGTGCCGAATGGGTCGATCAGGAAGTTGTTATCGATGATAATTTGATTACCAGCCGCACACCAGATGATCTGCCGGCATTTATGCGGGCCGTAATCGATGCCATGAAATAGTGGATAATTAAAGTTGTCTATGCTAAGAGGGAAATGAGTCCTAAATTATTTCGGCAATCGCGGCCATACGCGTTTCGTTTGAAACGGGAGGAATTAGCAGGCTTTTTTTTGACAGGAAATGGAGGAAATGGTTATGAAGATTTTGGTAGGGTATGACGGCACAAACTCGGCGAAGGAAGCGTTAAATCTGGCAAAATCCCATGCAAAAGCATTCGGGGCATCGGTTGAAGTGGTTACTTCGATGCAGAAAGGGACCGAATCTGAAAGAAAATCTATTGAGCAGGCGGAGCGGGGATTGGAGTACGCCAAATCTTTTTTTGAGCAAGATGGCATTGCCTGCAACACGCATTTATTGATCCGTGGCCTGTCAGCGGGTGAGGACCTGGTTGAATTCGCAAATGAGAACCAGATTGACCAAATTATTGTAGGGGTTAAGCGTCGCTCAAAAGTCGGGAAATTGCTGATGGGATCTACCGCTCAATATGTGATTCTTCAGGCGGACTGTCCGGTAATTACGGTTAAGTAGACCCGAACTCAACATTTCTCATTGCAGAAAGTGACTAAAGCTCCTCGCGGCCTGCCGCGGGGAGCTTTAGTTCGTCAGGCTTCCTATCGGAGCGGGGATGAGACCACCGCGTCGAATAAATGGATTCGGGTTATTACCGTTGTTTACCGGGATAATGGTAGACTGTCCCAGCAACCCTCCAAAATAAGCCCTGTCACCGGCCTTTTTTCCGGGCACCGGGATTAAACGCGTTGCGGTTGTTTTATTGTTGATGACACCGATGGACATTTCGTCGGCAATGATAGAGGCGATAGTTTCTTCGGTGGTATCTCCCGGCAGGGCAATCATATCCAATCCAACCGAGCATACGGCAGTGATGGCCTCCAGTTTATCCAGACCGATATGACCCTTACGGGCGGCTTCGGATATATTCAAATCTTCACTGACGGGAATAAAGGCACCGCTCAAACCGCCCACCCTTGAACTGGCAAATGCACCGCCTTTTTTAACGGCATCGTTGATCAGTGCCAGGGCGGCAGTTGTGCCGGGCACACCGATGCTCAAAAGCCCCAGGCTCTGAAATATTTCTCCGACACTATCGCCTACATTGGGAGTTGGCGCCAGCGACAGGTCGACGACGCCAAATCGGATATTGAGGTGATCGGCAACCTCCCGGCCGATGAGCTCTCCAACCCGGGTGACTTTATAGGCGGTTTTCTTGATCAACTCTGAAATTTGTCCCAGATCCAGTCCGGGTTGGGCTTCAAGGGCCCGGTCTATGGCATTTTTTACAACCCCCGGTCCGCTGACCCCCACATTGATCACTGCGTCGGCTTCGCCGATACCTAAATAGGCCCCGGCCATAAAGGGAATATCCTGTGGAATGTTGGCAAATACGCAAAGCTTGGCACAGGCAATTCCATCGCTTTTGGCGCTAAGATGGGCAGCCTGTTTGATGGCGTTGCCCATTAATAAAACCGCATCCATATTGATACCAGCCTTGGTCGAGGCGACATTCACCGAAGCGCAGACCCGGTCTGTCTCAGCCAGGGCTTGCGGAATCGCCTCTATCAGCGCCATATCTCCTCGGGCAGTTCCTTTTTCGACCAACGCTGTAAAACCACCGATAAAATCGACATCAACCTCAGCGGCAACTTCGTCTAAAACCCGAGCGACATCCACCAGTTGTGAGGATGACATGGCTGCACCCACAACGGCAATGGGGCTGACCGCTATTCGTTTGTTGACCACCGGGATGCCATATTTTTCACCGATATGATTACAGGTTTTAACCAGATTGCCGGCAAAATGGGAGATTCGGGTGTGGATCTTTTTTTTAAGCTTTGTCAGGTCATGGCTGGCACAATCCAGCAAATTGACACCCAGCGTTACGGTTCGCACATCAAGGTTCTCATTTTTAAGCATTTCAAGGGTGGACAGGATTTCTCTTTGGGTAAGCATTTTTGCTCCTATTCATTTATCAGAGGACAGAAAACAGATGTCAGGAATCAGTTGGTTTCTGGTGTTCCGCCGCAGGCGGATTCAGGTGTCACTCACCTGGTTCATAGGTTCAACGTTCAAAGGTTCATAGGTTCGTTAATAGGAGAAAG
>JASFIX010000315.1:0-5571 GCA_050122435.1 Desulfobacterales bacterium | reverse complement strand
TTGGTAATAATCATAGTAGCTGACAAAATATTCAACAGCATTGTCGGGAAACAGCTGCTTGAATTCATGATAAAGCTGGGCGGCCAGGGTTTTATTCGGCGCCAGCACCAACGTGGGCTTGTCGACCTTGGCGATCACATGCGCAATGGTAAAAGTCTTCCCCGAACCTGTAACCCCTAACAGCACATTGTTACGCAGCCCTTTTTTTATATAACGGCTCAGAGTCTCAATCGCCTGTGGTTGGTCGCCGGTAGGCTCAAAACTGGATACGAGATTGAAAGAGGTCATGGTGTCTTGGATTTTATACTGTACAATGAAATAATTCTGCCTTTTGTGGCATTTATTTTAAGTTTTATCTATATGGAATAATGGAAAACAGGAATTATGGAATAATGGTTAAATCCGCATAACTGCTCAATTTGAAGCTACCCAATATTCCATCATTCCCTTTGTTGCTCAATCAGGGCGACACACATAGCGCCAATCCCCTCCCCTCTACCGATTGCGCCTAAACCTTCCGTGGTGGTTGCTTTAATGTTGACCTGCTCCGCAGCGATATTCATGGCGTTTGCGATTGCAGCTTGCATGTCATGCCGCTGAGTCCCCAATTTAGGGGCTTCGGCAAACAAAATGGTATCCAGATTGACAACTCGAAATCCCTTTTCAATTACCATCTGACAGGTCTTCGACAGCAGCTTTAGACTGGATATATCCTTGTATTGCGGGTCGTTATCCGGAAAATGCATTCCGATATCACCCAGGCCGGCCGCTCCCAGTAAGGCATCACAGATGGCGTGGACCAGAACATCGGCATCCGAATGGCCCAGCAAGCCTTTTTCATATTCAACAGGCACACCTCCCAATATCAGCGGACGCCCCTCCACCAGACGGTGAATATCATATCCAATTCCGACCCGCATGGTTGTTTCCTTTCTGCAATTGTTCAAATAATCAATTAAAAATTAAACACTTATATGAATACCACAAACCGCAGCGCAATGAAACTCGAATTATAATTTATTGTTCTTGACCTATCCATTTTTCCGGGTATATCTGTTAGAATTCTTTTTTTGTCTTTATTCGCATCGAAAAATAAAGTATTAGAATCATTTAAATATTTTAATGATGTAATCTGCATGAAATAACGGAGACCCCAAATGCGCATAAAAGAACTTGTGGATGCGATTCGAAAAAGAACGAAAACCAGTATTAATGAAACCGAGGCCAAAGCGCTGCTAAAGGAATACGGTGTGCCGGTTGTTCAGGAAGTTGTCGCAAAAAACGGGCAAGATGCCGTAAACGCAGCAGACAGATTCGGTTATCCGGTGGTGGTAAAAGGGCTGGGGGCCGAACTGGCACATAAAACCGAACGGGGACTGGTGCACCTGAACCTGAATGCTCCCCGGGTGGTTGAGAAGGCTGTGGAAGCTATAAGCGTATCGGCGGGAGATGACCTGGAAGGCTTTTTGATCCAGCCCCAAATTCAGGGGAAACGAGAGCTGGTCGCCGGGTTGTTTCAGGACCGTCAATTTGGACCGGTGGTTATGTTCGGTATCGGCGGTGTATTTACCGAAGCGCTGGAAGATGTCACTTTTCGTTTGGCACCGATAACCGAAGCTGACGCAGCGGAAATGCTGACTGAAATCAGGGCGCAAGCTTTTCTGGGTGACTATCGCGGCGAAAAAGCGATTTTTCGCGAGCATATCATTCAAACTCTCCTGGGACTTTCCCGTATCGGTGTTGAAATTCCGGAAATCGCCGAGATCGATATCAATCCCCTGCTGGCTTCATCGGATGGCCATCTTCGTGCAGTAGACGCCCTGGTGATACCGGGTGAAACGCCAGTTGCGGAAAAGTTACCACCTCCTGTTTCACCGGATGCCATTGGAGCCATATTTTATCCCAGCTCCATTGCATTTATCGGCGCCTCGGGCCAAATGGGCAAATGGGGACACATGCTTACCGTAAATACCATCAGCGGCGGGTACGAAGGCAAGGTGTTTCTGGTAAATCCCAAAACTGACACCATTGCGGGTCGTAAAACCTATCCAACGGTCTGTGATATTCCTGAGCCGGTTGATCTGGCGGTTGTGACCATACCGGCTGCCGGTGTTCTGAACCTGATTCCTCAACTGAAAGAAAAAGGCATCAGTAATATGCTGCTGATCACCTCCGGTTTTGGTGAAACGGGTGAGGAAGGAAAGAAACTGGAAGCCAAACTGGTAGAAGAGGCTCGCAAAGCGGAGATTTTAATCCTGGGTCCCAACACCATGGGTATCTGCAATCCGCATATCAATTTCTATTGCACCGGCTTTCCAGCAAAGCCGAGAGCGGGTTCGACCACAATGGTCTCTCAATCCGGGAATATGGGGGTGCAACTGCTGGCATTTGCCCAGCAGCAAGGCATCGGGATTCGCGGGTTTTGCGGATCAGGCAATGAGGCCATGATGTGTATCGAAGATTATCTGGACGGTTTGGAAGTCGACGACTTGACCCGCACTGCCGTTTTATACGTGGAAAGTGTCAAAAACGGAAGACGATTTTTTGATAGTGCGCGCCGGGTCGGCAAGAAAAAGCCGATCGTGCTCCTCAAGGGAGGTCAAAGTAAGGCCGGCGAAAGAGCAGCAGCCAGCCACACCGGTGCAATGACATCCGACGCACGGGTGTTTGATGCCGTCTGTCGCCAGTCCGGTATTGTTAAAGTCGACCAGCCCTCGGCGCTGCTTGATCTGGGAGCCGCTTTTTCATCTTTGCCGCTGCCAAAAGGAAATCGGGCTGCCATAATGACCCTGGGCGGCGGATGGGGTGTCGTTACCGCCGATCTTTGCGCTTACTTCGGTCTCGATGTAACCGAGCTCTCCGCAGAAATCATTGAAGAGATCGACAAAATCCTGCCGCCTTACTGGAGCCGGTCCAACCCGATTGATTTGGTAGGGGAGCGGGATCCCACCCTGCCCCGGTTAGTTTTGGAAATGCTGCTGAAATGGGATGGTTGCGATGCAGTCATCAATCTGGGATTTGTCGGGCGCCGGCAGGTCCTTAAAAGCCACGGTGAGTCAGTGCTAAAGGCAGATCCCAGCTATTCGGCAGAATTTATCGAAGAAATTCACCGGAATTTTAAACAATTTGAAATGGATTATATAATCCAAATCATTGAGTTAATGGAAAAATATGACAAACCGGTTTTTGGCGTCAGTATGCTGCCGGATGAAAAACACCAAACCGTATATCCGCATGAAAACCATGAATTCAAAGGGGTATTTTACCCGACCCCGGAGCGTGCAGTGCGGGCCTTTGCCAAAATGGTGCAATATCAAAAATTCTTGAGTCGTAAAGAATAAAACGGTATTGAAAGCCTCACGCAAAGCCGAAAAGACACAAAGTTTATTATATAATTAATAGAGCTTATTTAATGAAATATCAATCATCACTTGAAATTAAATTTTAGCTTGTTTATAGCTTTGACCTGTGGTATGAAACCGCCTTCTTTGGAATTTGAGCCGTTTGAACATGACCGCTGCAATGATTGTGGCAGATATAATGAAACCAATGACCCAAAAAATAAACTATCAATTCGATTTTGAGATCGGCACCCTTGTAAAGAGTCCCTGCCTGGATTGTCACTACAGACCGCTGTTTCCTCAATGCATGCAAACCTGTCGCCTTCTTGACGAAATTCATACTGTTCTGGCCGAAGCCGTATCCTGCACCCGCCGGGGGTAATTTTTTAGGCCGGAAGTTAAGGAGGTGAAAAATGAAAAAAATCATTGCGCTTCTAATGGCAGGCTCATTTTTTTGTTAAGCTGTGCTTCCAATCAAAATCTATCCGAAGAAGATCAATAAAAATACAAAGAATGGGAAATGCGCAGAATAAGACAAAGCGCCGGAAGGCGTTGATGTGTTATCAGCCTATTCAACTCTATGCTATCTTTTATATTTTTGGGCAGTTTGAATTAAAGCGACGATAATACTATTCTTATCCCATAGACGACAGGGCCTCTAATTCGCGTTCACACTTTTGTTGCCAGACAGGGATACCCCAGCTTTGGAATTGACGGTTGAGTTCAGTGAGCATTTCGCGGCTCTGCTCAACTTCTCCTTTTTGGGTCAGCACCTGTGCCAGATAAAAACGCGTCTGGGCGGCGGGCACCACCGCACCAACCTCTTCATCACCCTGTATCGACTTTTGAAAACAACCTTCGGCCTGCATATAGTCAGGAGATGCTTCCGCCTTTAGCAGCAACCCCTGCAGGAAGTCGAAGCGGGGCTCCCACCAGTGTGGGGACATTTTTACCAGCGGTCGTCCTTTTTCGTAATGCTGCTTTGCCGATTTCTGTTCGCCCGATCTCAACTCGGCCAGCACCAGGTCGTAGTATAGATTTACCACGTGACCGGTGCGGATCTCTTTTCCTTCGATGGCCTTCAGGGCTTTCTGGCTTGAAGAAAGTGCCTTTTCGAAATCCTCCATCCCCAGCAGAGCATTGGCTTTGGCGACACTGAAAACCAGGATCATAAAGGAATTATCCGATTGTTCGGCCAACTCTACCAGTTGATCTATTTTGGCCTCCGCCCCGAAATGGTCCTCACCGATCAGAGAGATAAAAAGACCTTGCCAGGAACAATACGTCATCTTGGTGGTAAGATTGCTAATCTGTTCCAGTTCCGGCGTATATCCTTTCTCGAAGATTTCCTTGGCTTCCGCTATGCGGCCCATGACTCCCAGATTATACCCCAGTTGGCCGCTTCCCGCAGTGTAACCAAGCACATTCAACCCGATAGCATATTCGGTTTTTTGGCCAAGCTTTTCATAGGCCCTCAGGGCTTTTGAAATATATGGCTCACCTTTACGCCAAAGGCCCTGTCCAATATAACACCCTCCCAAAAGGAGGTTGTTAACCGCTAGCGAACGTTCTTCGCCGGTACCCTCAAGATACTCGATGGCTCGCAAGGCATAGTATTCGGTTTTTTTGAAATTACCGCGGAAGACATAAGAGTAACCGATTCCGAGATATATCGTACCGAGCCGTTTACGGTCATTCAGCAGCTTTGACGTCGTTTCGGCCTGCAAACACGCCCCCTCCGCTTCTTCGAACTGCCCCAATCCGAAATTGCTCCAGCAAATGTCTATTTGAATATCGACCTGGCTCTCTTGCCGGAGCCTGTTTTCCGGGAGTTTCAGGAGCCACTCTAAGGTCTGTTCATAAATCGTTACCGCCTGCTGGAACTGGCTCAATTTGTTGGCCTTCTCTGCGGCCAGCCGGCCGAAATGCACCGCCTTTTCCCAGTGCTCAGACAGGGCGTAGTGATGGGCCAGCAGTTCGTATTGTTCTTCGATGCGGTCAGCGTAAAGTTCTTCAACGGCATTTCCGATTTTTTCATGAAGCTTCTTCTTTTTCTTGGTTAATATGGATTCATAGACAACATCGCGAGTCAGCGCATGTTTAAAAATATATGTCGTTTCAGGATATATTCCTCTCTCATATAAGAGCTCTGAATCCTTTAATATGGATAAATGGGATAGCAACTCTTGTTTCGGCAGCTCCTTAACCCGCTTTATCAAGTCATAACTGA
>JASFIX010000314.1:0-5572 GCA_050122435.1 Desulfobacterales bacterium | reverse complement strand
TACCTCACCCCAGGAATCCTTAAACTCTACACCCAGATTGAGAATCTCCTGTTTAATATATTGCGCCACCTGCCGAATATTTTCAGGTGTTTCCGGTACGGCACTTTCCATTCGGATAATTTCGCCTTTATCTTCAATGCGGCTGAGGAACGCGCCTTCGCCTTCCTGCTGAAGATGCTGCAGCGTGTCATGGTTGCAGCAGGCAACGATAATATTGTCGGCTTTTAAATAATTCTCGGACCGATCGGCGGCGCCGCTTCCGGTATTTCTGCCGCCTTCAAGAATATATTGTTTGTCCTGCATAATCTCCAGCAATTCCGCCATGTAGCCGACTTTGATCAAGGTTTTTAATTCATCAATATAAATGATAGGCGATTTGGCATGTGCCCCCAGATAGGCCCGTTTGTGGCAAGGCGTTTCAAGATTGCCGGATTGGTATGGATCATGGCGAAAACCGCCCTTCATATTTCTGGCATCCGGTTCCGATATTCTGGCCATTAAGTCGCTATCTTTTCGGGGATCATATAAAATATCGGGCACCATATCATACAGGTGCTTGACCGCATTGCGACGATCGGTGTTTGACTCTCTTTGAATTTTCTCCTGAGCGCGATGATTGCTCTCCTGCATGTACAGAAATATGGCGCCCATTCCCGTCAACCCGACAGCAACAAAGGCGGCTGGATAAAAAACACCGGCGGCAATACCGATCACCGTTGCCCACAGGAGTCCCCTTTTGGCTTTGCGGGCCGATTGGATTTGATCTGCCAGACTGAATTCATCGACAGCTTCCCTTGCCCATTCAATCGCTTTGTTAAAATTTTCCAGCAGCGGTTCAATTTTTTCGGGCTCTTCATAAGCAATCCGCACATGGTTTTTATCTTTTCCGGGATAGGCAATGATGGCATCCGAGGGGCGCATATAATCACCCAGGGATTTTTGCAAAACTTCTTTAAACATATTGGCCAGCATTGATTTACCGGTACCCGGACCGCCCACCATGAGAATGTGGCCCCGGTTTTGCGCGGTTTTCCGAATCGCCTGCTTGGCATTGTCCTGGAAGATGACCCGTTCAATCGGATCTTCAGGGATCTTTATCTGAGAGGTATCATCAAAAAATTCTAGCCGCTCTTCCAGTTGATGAGGATAATCCAGCAACTCTTTGATCCATTCATAATCATTGTCTTTATAGTCACTCATCATTGTTGCAACCTTCTATTGAATCCAAAAGGTAAAACCTGCCGGCTTCAGATACACCCACCCGCTTTTCAATTTCACGATAGACCTGGGGCAAATTTTTTCTGAGCAATTCCAGCGCTCTTAAATCATGAAGAACTGAAATCAGGGTGATCATGTTACCTGCCGCCCTGACTGGCTGCGGTATATAATTAAAAGAAATTCCAATCTGCAAATAATTTAAAGCGGGCCTGATCAGATTTTGCTGATTGGAGTCGGTTTTTTTGTCCTTTAAAATATTCCGGTAAATTTGAGGAAAGAGGGACTTGCTTTGCCTTTCCGCGGATGCAAAATTCAAAGGCATTCTTTAATTTCAAATCATCCGCCAGCGCCTGTTGCAGCAAAAGCAAGAACTTCAACAGGTTTATGTCATCCAGGCTGTATTCAACCGCATTTTGTGAATTTAAAACACAGCATTTCGGTTTCCCGTTTTTTTGATAGACAATCAGTCGATGCGCATGATTGGAATCATAGGCTGCAGAATCAAATCCTCGCATCTCAAACAGGCCGTCACCGATATATGCTTTGCGAAGCAGAACACCCACATCTTTTGAAATATAATTTTGCATATATTTTAGTTTGTCTTCACTGCTGCCCTGAAGCTTTAAATAGGTCAGGCTGCCGCCAATATCTTTGCAGATGCCGATCACGTGTGCGATATGATCAGGATCGAGTTGCGGCAGGCGTTTGGAAACTGAATCGTATGCGCGTAGGAACTCATAAATACTGTGTAAATGATTCTTGAGCTCTTTATCTTTCAGAGTGGGCATCTCTATCTTTGAATGAGATAGGAGGATTTCCGGCGGAATCATATGGCCACTCCATAGACGATGAAATCTGCGGGGAAAAAGACGCCTTATTTTTTCAAAGATTCTAGTTATCAGTCGCTGTTGATAATGAATTTCACAGCCGATAAGCCGTTTATTAACTTCAATCGGGTTGGGATTAAGCAGATAATAGGCGATATCTGAAATATGATATTCCTTGGCCGCCTTTACCTGTTCATTTTTTTTAGCATTTTCAATTACGCTCAGATCAATTTGCGAATGCCTGCCTCCGGATATGATCCAGACATCCGTATTTGGATCCGAAACGCTGCCCACATATTCCTTGGTCATCACCTGTTGCTTCCTCTTTTGAAAATGATCCATTTGGCCTTATTAAAGTTAATATCGGTTCGTTTCTTAAAGACTTGAATCTAAATGATATTTCCGTCAAATTAACCTCCCGCTTAAGCCGCTGCGGGCTGTTTTTTAAGCTTGCAGCTGATATGAATCCAATCATGTCAAATCCGTGACTACGGAAAAAATTTCTCGCCAGCTGTCTGGCAGTCTAAAATTAAACTTTTTTCTAACCAATTGATATTAATATAATTTTTTTTTGATCCCATCGTCATTTTATTTTGGTACAAATCTTGCTTAACTTATCAATGCGGTAGAATGAATAGAAATATGAGGAGGTTTTGCCATGTTAAAACGTTTGTTACTCGTTGCAGTTGTTGGCCTTTTTTTTATCGGTTGTGCCACCATGCCGAATGGGCAAGCTCCGCCCCAAGAGGTCATCGTAAAGGTCCAGGCAACGGATCCGACCAATGTCAAAGTTGCCCAAAAAGATGAGCCGGAACGGATTAACAAATCCATGGAAGTTCCTAATCAGGAAGGACATCTTTCGCAGTTATCTTTCATTTCTAAAGAAAAAGCTTTCGTTAAAATCTTTTCGGGCCTATCGGTTTCTGACGTAACCCGCCTCTGGAATGACCTGGTCGTTTTAGAAAACAACACCAAAATCCGGGATGTAAATTTGTTTATTAACTCACCGGGTGGAGACGCCTTCTCGGGACTGGCGCTGGCGGATCAAATCGAGCGCGCCCGGCGCAAGGGATTTCGCATCACTGCCCACGCCTCTGGAATCATCGCCAGTGCGGCTGTACCGGTATTTGCGGTCTGCAACGAGCGTCGTGCAGCCCCCGGTACGATTTTCATGGTTCATGAAGCTGCGCTCTGGAAGTGGCCGGGACGTGAGACCGCATCAGATATTCGTTCTCAAAACGAATTGATGCATCTTTTGCGGGAACGATATATTGGCAAGCTAACTGCCAATTCTAAACTCGATAAGACCAAATGGGAAGAACTCGAGAAGAAAACTACCTGGTTTAGCGTTGAAAAGGCCATGGATTGGGGCCTGGTGGACAAGATAGAATAGGAAGGCGACTTGGTATTTAGCGAAGCCGGTCAATAGCAGACGGCTAACAGGCAAAACCTCATTCTTATAATTGAAACACGAAAAGAGACGGTCGATGATGAACAATGTGACCGTCTTTTTTTTTAAAAATTTGAACCGCTCGATTTAGAATCTTGTTGCTGTTCTTTAAATTAAAATGATCCTACCCGAAACGTAATCGCCCCGGGTGAATTGCGGGATCTCGAGAGGCGTAATTCTAATTCGGTTCCTCATAACGTTCGACAATTTCTTCAACAATATAGTTGTGGATCCGCTTGCGAGCCTCGTCGTTTACACCTTCAAATTCAAGGCCTATCAGCATCACCGGATTTTTCACAGTTGGTTTGCGCGTCCAATCCACCCGGCTGCTGATCCAGGCGGGCCCCACAGAAGCTGCCGCATCGGGCGGAGGTATCAGAATGTCAAGATTAATGCTGATTTTAGGCTCAGTACCGGATAAATTCTCCAAAAGTTCCACGGTATCCTGTTGAATTTCCAGACAGAGTCCACCCCGGCTGATATTTTTAGTCGTCGCCGTAAAAGTTTTGCCCTTCTGTTCGGCTAAAATCTTGAATCTTACCGGCAAAGAACGTTCGAGTCTGACATACGCTCTTCGTTCTCTGCCTTTAAATGAATTTAAGCTCATTTTACCCACCTTGTTCGTGTCGACTGAAATCAACCCGATCCCCAGTTGTGTTCCTGAGACAGAAGGCCAAAACTGAATCGCCGTATCTCGGTAAGCGAAAGACGCTATATTTAAATATAGTCAAATTTGTACCAAAATACAAATTTATTAAATTGTTCAATTGAAAACATAACAGTTAACAGATAACCCTAGATGGGGTTAAGATCCAACATAGATTTTATTCTTGTATCTGGAGTTTACGGACCTTATATTAGGAAACGATTTGCCGTTGAGCCCGGTAATATTTTCAGTATTCAAGCAGGAGCGTATCTCGTGGCAACCTATTATGTAGATGGACAGTTTGTTCCGGCATCCGAAGCCGTAATCCCGGTTGATGACCTTGCGATTATGCGGGGATTGGGTGTTTTTGACCTTTTGCGAACATTAAACGGAAAACCGTTGTTTCTGAAAGAACATATCCAGCGTCTGGAAGACTCCGCCCGCCGCATTGGTATCGCCTTACCATGGTCCCGGATGGAGCTGATTCACGTGGTGATGGAAGCGCTGCACCGCAACACATTTAAAGAGTCCAACATTCGGATTGTGGTAACCGCAGGCTCAAGCCCCGATTTTCTGACACCGCAGGGAGAACCCCGCCTGCTGGTACTGGTGACCCGGGCGCCAGAGTTGCCCGCCGGGTGGTACACCGGTGGAGTTAAAATTATCACGTTTTTCTCGGAACGAAATATTCCGAACGCCAAAAGCATCGATTATGTCCCGGCCACCATCGCTCTCAAGCAGGCACGCGATCAGGATGCCATTGAAGCCGTGTATGTGGATCGCAACGGGCTAGTGCTCGAAGGCACCACAAGTAATCTTTTTGCGTTTTTCAGCGGCACCCTGGTCACCCCCGACAGAGGAATTTTAAGCGGCGTCACACGCAAGGCGGTTTTGCATTTGGCGCAAAAATTGGGCCCGGTTGACCTTCGCGATCTGCCCCTCGCTGAACTGCTGAGTGCCGACGAAGTATTCATCACCGGAACAAACAAAATGATTGTTCCGGTTGTACAGGTGGATGATACGGTCATCGGCGATGGCCAACCGGGTGAATACACGAACAATTTGATGAATGCGCTGCGAATTCAGATCGATGAACATTATAAAAAAGTTGTAACGGATAAAGAATACCTTTAGCAAACAAAAGGAGGCATTGTATGTCAGGCGATGAGCTTTACGATTTGATTATTATCGGTGGTGGGCCTGGTGGTTTGACCGCCGGTATCTATGCCATGCGCGCTGCATTAAAGACGGCTTTGATAGAGGTGGGTTTACCCGGGGGCCAGATGAATAATTCCGATTCGGTGGAAAACTGGCCGGGAGATGAGCACATCGGTGGTGCCGATCTGGCCATAAAGTTTTCGCAACATGCCAAATCCTATGGACTGGAAGTCATCTCTCAGGAAGTTGTGGATGTCGAACCCGGTCTTGATT
>JASFIX010000313.1:0-5591 GCA_050122435.1 Desulfobacterales bacterium | reverse complement strand
TAAATTGCGAAACCTTGTGCGTCGCCACCTGGCCGAGTTTCAGCGCGACAAAGATGGGGCGGTGGTCTACCAGGTTGAAACCCATCAGAACAGCCGCCTGGCGGAAGCGCAGATTAAAGAAATGTCCAAAATGTATCGGGATCTCATCTCCGAGATTGTCGAACAGGGCCAGCAGGAAGGTACGATTCGCAGGGATCTTTATGTCGGATTGGTCAAACGTTTTATCATCGGCGCGATGGATGAAGTCATCAATACCTGGCTACACTCAGATGGAGAATATGATCTGGTATCGATGGCCGATCCACTGGTAGAGCTGTTTTTAAAAGGTATCGGACATAGTGACCAAGCAGGGTCTTAAACGAATCATAACACCTATGTTACCGGTAATATGAATGAAAACAAGGAGATAATCAAAAATGGCACAATTTATTGCAGATCGTAAAGATGTCGAATTTGTTCTGCATGAACAACTAAAGGTTGCAGACCTGAGTAAACATGAGAAGTATGCAGAATTTAACAAAAAAACCATCGATTTAATCATATCCGAGGCCCGCAATCTGGCGGTCAAAGAGCTCTTGCCGGCTCAGATCGACGGCGACCGCGAGGGCGCCCGCTTTGAAGGCGGCAACGTGACGCTCCCGGAATCTTTTCACAAGGTCTGGGATCTTTTTAAAGAAGGTGAATGGGTTGCCCTTTCCGATGACCCGGAATGGGGCGGGCAGGGTATGCCGGCCAGCCTCTCTCTGGCCGCCAATGATTATTTTATCGGCGCCAATTTTGCCTTTATGATGTATCCCGGTCTGACCCATGGGGCCGGACGGCTGGTTCAGACATTTGGCACCCAAAAGCAAAAAGACCTGTTTTTAAAAAAGATGTTCACCGGGGAATGGACCGGTACCATGCTGTTGACCGAACCCGAAGCCGGTTCGGATGTGGGCGCATTGACGACTTCGGCAGTTAAAAATGAAGATGGCACTTATTCGATTACGGGCAACAAAATCTTTATATCATCGGGCGAACACGATATGGCCGAAAACATCATACATCCGGTGCTGGCCCGCATCGAAGGTTCGCCGGAAGGCACCAAGGGGATCTCACTGTTTCTGGTGCCAAAAATCTGGGTGAACGACGACGGTAGTCTGGGCGAGCCCAATGATGTCGTTTGTACCGGTATCGAAGAAAAAATGGGCATTCACGGTAATTCGACTGCCTCCTTATCTTTGGGTAGCAAAGGCAATTGTCGTGGAACGCTGCTGGGTGAGGTAAACAAAGGCATGCGGGCCATGTTTCAGATGATGAACGAGGCGCGCCTGCTGGTGGGTCTTCAGGGCCTGGCATGTGCCAGCTCCGCCTATATCTATGCCGTCAACTATGCGCGCGAGCGGATGCAGGGCAAACATCTATTAAAAGCTACCGAAGACGATGCCCCCTCGGTTTCCATCATCGAGCATCCCGATATTCGACGTATGCTCTTGACCATGAAGACCTATGTCGAAGGCATGCGCAGCCTCATATACTATATCGGAAACTGCGAGGACCACCTTCGCACCTGTGACAAAGAAGAGGATAAGGCCAAGTGTCAGGGTTTAATCGATCTGTTGATTCCCATTGCCAAGGGTTACGTAACAGATAAAGCTTTTGAAGTTTGCAGCCTGGGTGTTCAGGTTTACGGCGGCTACGGCTACATCAAGGAATATCCCATGGAACAGCTGCTGCGCGACTGCCGGATTACCCAGATTTACGAAGGCACCAACGGCATCCAGGCCATGGATCTGCTGGCCAGGAAGCTGGGCATGAATCAAGGCAAGCCGGTTATGGATCTATTGGGCGAGATCCAGCAGACATTGGCTGCTGCCAAGGCGATTTCGAGCCTGAAAGATACCGCCGCTAAGGTTGAAGCCGCTGTTAATAAACTGGGCGAAGTGATGATGCACATCGGTCAGGCGGCCATGTCAGAAGACACCCGCATGAACGCGTTTGCCCATGCTTATCCCTTTATGGAAGTATGCGGCGATGTGGTTTTTGCCTGGTTGCTGTTATGGCGGGCTTCCCTGGCGGCTCAAAATCTGGAAAACGGTGCCAAGAAAAAAGATGTGGCCTTTTACGAAGGCCAGATAAAAAGTGCTGAATTTTTCGCGAATTCGATTTTGCCGGTCAGCCGCGGCAAAATGAATGTGATTCTTGCATCCGACAATTCGGCAGTTGATATTTCAGCAGATGCTTTCGGGGGCAAGTAGTCGAAGGTTCAAAGGTTCAACGTTCAAAGGTTCCAAGGTTCATTATATCCTTACATCAGACTGAACTGTTTTATTCGTTAAATTAGGTTAATTGGTTGAATTAATTAATTAACTGAACAAATTGAACCAATAAGACCAATCGAACTAATGTAACCAGCCTTCAACCCTGAACCTTGAACCCTGCATGTCCTCCATAGCCTTTTAGGCGAAGGAGGAAACCTCTGAACCTACTGAGGGCTATTGCCCGATGGCAATATTTTTGATATGCATGCTCCTTTGGTTTAGACACCATCACCAGTCATGATTAACAATTTAGTAATAAGGATCATTATAAAGCACGAAAAAGGGGGAAAAACCTAAATAATGGAAGCTGCCCTGATCTCTCCGGCTGCTGCTACGGTATCCGGTATTCCAACGGTAATTTTTTCCATCCTGATTCCGGTTGTCGGTATTACCGTTTTTGCTTACATTATGTACCGTAGGATCCTGCCCCTGGTAAAAGCGGCACCCGATGAGCGTTTTTGCTGCATCGGTCAACGGATCGGCCTGATCCTGAAGATCTGGCTGGCCCAGTGGCGCCAGCCACGGTATATGCTCGCCGGCATATTACACATTTTCATATTTGCCGGCTTTATTATTCTGGGCGCCCGCTCAACCCAGCTGGTCATAATGGGTTTTTCCGAAAATTTTGTTTTGCCCGGATTCAGCGGCATTTTGGGCCAGATTTACAGCGTGCTGAAGGATTACGCGGCCACCTGGGTTTTAATCGCCTGTATTATCGCCGCCGTCCGCAGGGGAATTTTCAAACCCGGGCGATATGCGGTGCCTGCCCGTTACGGAAAAGATCACACCGCTGAAGCCATATTCGTCCTCGGCCTGATATCGACCCTGATGATTTCGGAAAGTCTGTTTGAAGCCAGTCTGGTCGCCGCTCAAGCACAAATGGGGGTACATGCGGAATTTCCGGCCCCGCTGAGCCTTGCCTGGTTTTTCAGCCATATGCTAAGCGGCGCCTCGCCGGCGGCCTTGCAGAATACGCACCTGATTACCTATTTCATCCATGATCTAACCTTTTTCTTTTTCCTGTGTTTTTTACCGCTGGGCAAACACTTCCATGTGATTACTTCCATTTTCAACGTATTTTTCATGCGGGTTGAAAAGGGCAATGTCAAGCCGGTTCGCTGCGGCATTTCAGACGAACAACTCGATGATCTGGAATCTTTTGGCGTTAAGGTCTTTGAGGATTTTACCTGGAAACATATCCTTGATTTCTATACCTGTGCGGATTGCGGCCGCTGTTCCGATCGCTGTCCGGCCAACGCCGTCGGGCGACCGTTGTCGCCGCGATTTATTTCCATCAAGGGCCGTGATTATGCTTTTGAACATTATCCCCTGATCGGCAGCAATGGCGCCGAAGCCAAGCCATTGATCGGTGATATTTATGATGAGGATGAAATCTGGTCATGCACCACCTGCGGCGCCTGCGAACAGGAATGCCCCCTGGGAATCGAATACATTGATAAGATAGTGGATCTGAGACGCGGCATGGTCGATGACGGGCTTGTTCCCCAATCGCTGCAAAAACCGATGGGGTCACTTGAAAAACGCGGCAATCCCTGGGGCAAGATGGAGCGAAAGCGCGCGGATTGGGCCAAGGAGCTTCCGGAAGGCTACAAGGTTAAAATTCTAGAAAAGAGTGCCACGGCTGAAACCTTATACTTTGTGGACAGTATTTCTTCATTTGATGATCGCATGCAGGAAGTTGCACGCAGCACTGCAACAATTCTGAATGCGGCCGAGATCGATTTCGGCATTCTCGGCAAGGGCGAAAAGGACAGCGGCCATGAGGCCAGGCGCTTTGGCGAGGAGATGCTGTTTCAGGATTTGAGGGATCAAAACACGGATGCCATCCTGAATTCAGGCGTGCGGCGCATAGTGACCGCCGATCCGCATGCCTTTAATGCTTTAAAAAAGGACTATACCGATTCCGATCTTCCCCCGGTGGAGCATATCAGCCAGACAATTTTGCGCAGTGTTACGTCCGGTAAAATTCAACTTAAAGCGGTTGAAGACGCTTCAAAAATGTATGTTTATCATGATGCCTGCTATCTTGGCCGGCATAACAATATTTATGATGATCCCCGCCGTGCCATCGATTCGATCCCGGGAATCAAACGGGTTGAAATGTCTGAAGACTGCCGGGATCGTTCCTTTTGCTGCGGCGGCGGTGGTCTGATGCTTTTTTATGAACCTGAAGAAGACCAGCGCATGGGCGTGTTGCGGGTAGAGATGGCCAAAAAGGCCGGAGCCGATGTGATCATAACCGCCTGCCCGTTTTGCCTGGTTAACATTGAAGATGCCATCAAAGTCAGCGGTCTTGAAGGTCAGATGGAAGCACTGGACCTTACTGAACTTATTTCCAGGCATTTGATTTTAGAAGACAGCAGACAGAAGACAGATGATAGTGAACAGGAGCCGGATATCTGAAGCTGTACTCAGTTAACCAATAACGAATAACCAATAACTTATTATCATTTACAACACTCCGGAGGAATAGCATGGAAATCTTGGTTTGTGTGAAACGGGTACCGGACACCGCCGAAAATGAGATCGAGGTCAACAGCGACGGTTCCGATATCGAACGGGATGATCTGGTTTACTCGGTAAACGAATGGGACAATTATGCGGTCGAGGAGGCCATTCAAATCGTCGACAAAACAGGTGGTTCTGTCACGGTGGTTTCCCTGGGGGATGAGGAGTCCGAAGAGGTCGTCAGAAGAGAAATGGCCATGGGAGCCAACAATGGTATTCTGGTATCCGATGATGCCTTTGGGGGGTCAGACGGAAGATCCGTTGCTGCTATTTTGAAGTCGGTGGTCGAAAAGGGGAATTATGACCTAATCCTGACCGGTGCCCAGGCAGATGATGGTGCCGGCCAGATCGGCGGTATGCTGGCCGCCATGATGGATGTGCCCTATGCTTCGGTGGTAAACTTCATCGAAGTTATAAGCGACAGCCAGCTTAAAGTCGGTCGGGAAATCGAGGGCGGCAATCAGGAAATGAATGAAATTGCGCTTCCCTGTGTGCTTTCGATCCAGACCGGTATCAACGAGCCCCGCTATGTCGGAATTCGCGGCATCCGCAAAGTCGCTTCGGTGGACATACCGGTATGGGGCGCCTCTGACCTTGGCATCGACCCGGCAAGTGTGGGTGAATCCGGCGCCAAAGTTAAACGGATCGATTATTTTGTTCCAGATCTGGGCGAAGGCGCTGAAATTCTTGAAGGCAGCAGTGAGGAGATTGCCGAAAAACTGATTGACCTATTAAAAGCCAAAGGAGGAATAAAATAATGGC
>JASFIX010000312.1:0-5594 GCA_050122435.1 Desulfobacterales bacterium | reverse complement strand
CATTTTCAGGACCCATTCGAGAAACACTGGAAGACACCAGATGCACGATGCCCTGAACCTGCTGCTGGGTCAGCCATTTCCCGTGCCGCAGTTTCACCACCACCGAAGCCGAAGCCGATTCTTCGTCTTTGAGAAAGAGCGATTTTTCCGGCATCACAATATGGACCCGGCAGCTGTCAACTTCTTCAAATCCGTTGATAGTCCGAACCAGTTCACCCTGAAGCGCTCTTTGATAGTTTACATTTTGGGCAAATTCGGTCATGCCGAGTTTGGTGTTGTCAAAAAGCTCAAAGCCGATGCTGCCTCCCTGGGGCAGACCTTCAGAGGCCAATTCCATGCGGATTTCATAAATTTTTTCCTGCGGAATAAGAATAGTGCTCCCATTGGCAGAAAGGCGATAGGGAATTTTTTGATCTTTCAATCGGTTGAGGATGATGCCGGCATCGTTGGCATCCAGGTTTGTGTAAAGGGGATGAAACTCCGGGTTACCGGCCCAGTTCATTAAAAAAACAAAACCGGCCGCAAAACCTACTGCAAGAATCAAAAGGGCTATCCGTTTGCCGATGCTGAGACTTTTAAATAGATTTTGAAGCTGCAATAATATTTGACGAATGGGCATCATTTATCTCCGAAGTTAGACCTGCGTGCGCATGATCGTTTCGTAAGCCGATATGATTTTATTGCGGACCTGCATCAAGAGTTGAAAAGCAACATCCGCTTTTTCCAGATCAATCATGGTTGCATGAATATCTCTTTGTTTGCCCGCGGCTAAATTCTCAACCGCTTCATCGGCTTTCAGCTTAAGCCGGTTGGCATCGTTTAGCGAACGCGCCAGCATATTGCCGAATGACTCGGGCTCCTGCGCTTTATTGGTCTTGGCAACGGTATCCAGACCGCCCCCGTTCAATGACTCCAATCCTTTGGTGAAGGTAATTTCATTCATGATTACTGTCCGATTTCAAGCGCTTTGAGCGCCATATCTTTGGCGGATTTAATGGCAGTGACGCTGGCTTCATAACTTCGGGTCGCCGAGATCATGTTTACCATTTCTTCCATCAAGTTGATGTTGGGCATCGCAACATAGCCATTTGCATCGGCGTCCGGATGCATGGGGTCATACTTTTCTATCGGCGGACGCGAATCTTCTACAATTTCAACAACAGCGACTTCTTTTAACAGTTCATTGCGCCGCTTGACCAGTATGTCACGAAATGAGGCCTTTTGGGCCGGAACCCGGGCCGCAAAAACAGGATCTTTTCTTCGATACGGCCCACCTTCTTTGGTGCGGGTCGTATTGAGGTTGGCCAAATTCGCCGAGATCAGGTTCATACGCAGCCGCTGGGCCGACAACCCCGTGGAACTGATATGCAATGAATCAAAAAAATCCATATTTATTTACCCCCTCCTTGAATCGCATTTTTAAGCCCTTGAAATTTCTTTTTAATAATCTGAGCGGCGGCCCGATACAGTAGCGTGTTCTCCGCTAATTTCCCCATGGTCTTGTCCAGATCGACGGTATTACCGTCTGCCCGGAAATTGTTTCCAGACGAATCAACGGTTTTAATTTTTATCGGGCTTGATGATGAATGACGCCCGGAAAGATGCTGGGGTTGGGTGCGAACCAGTTCGACAGGCCGTTTAGGACGCAGGTTGTGTTTGCGGACATCTTCCATAACCACCTCAAATGCTTTATAATTCGGTGTATCGATATTGGCGATATTGGATGTTAGGACCTTATGTCGCAGGGACCCCACGTTCAGGCTTTTCTGAAGTGTTGCCATGGTTTCGTTAAATAGCGATTGGATTGGCACGACTTAAATTCTCCCACTTGATGTTTTTCTTTGTGTATTTCGTTATCTTTATGGTTTTAATTTTCACATTCATAAAAAATCGAGCAAAATTCATACCAGCTGTCAGCGGTTCGGTCCGTCAGACGATTGTTAAAATATGCTATATCATTTCAAATAGTTTAACCGAATATCCTAAAAGTGATCTTTTCAATGAATGGGCAAAATCTACCGTTTAAAGCCACGCACCGCACCTTGGCGGTTTGGCGATTCTTATTTGATTTTATGATCTAACCCCTCTGGGCCACCGTTTCGGTCTGAGATTCCTCAAGCTTTTGTTGGTATTCTTTTAATTTATTTCGCAACGTCCGTATGCTAATGCCAAGAAGCTCGGCGGCATGGGTGCGATTATCGTTGACCTGTTCCAGGGTTTTAGAAATCAACTGTCTCTCCATCTCTTTAACGGTCATACCGGCTTGTATCGAAATCGCCGAATGAGACTGGTTAGCGGTATCAGTTGTATCTAAAAAGAAGTGCTCAGACAGCAACTCAGGACCGCCGCTAATAAGTACAGCCCGCTCAATTGAATTTTCCAGTTCTCTGATGTTGCCCTTCCACTCGTTATTTACGAGTTGTGCCATGGCTGCATTGGAGACTTTTTTCTTATCCTGGTTGTTTAAGTGACAGTATTTTTCCAGAAAATGTTCAACCAGAAGTGGAATATCTTTTTGGCGTTCTCTTAATGGCGGTATGGTAAAGGGAACCACATTGATGCGATAAAACAGATCTTCACGAAATTTGTTTTCAGATACCGCCTTTTTCAGATCGACGTTGCTGATGGCCACCACACGGGCATGCATTGGAACCGATCGACTCCCACCCACCCTATCGATTTCCCTTTCCTGCAGTACCCGCAGCAACTTGGCCTGCAGCGGAAGACTCATTTCACTGATCTCATCCAGTACCACCGTACCGCGCTTGGCCAGTTCGAATTTACCCATTTTGCGATTGATTGCCCCGGTGAAAGCGCCTTTTTCATGACCAAAAAGCTCACTTTCGGCCAGCGTGTCAGGCAGCGCCGCACAATTTACCGCCACATAAGGTTCGTCTTTAAAGCCGCTGTGTTCATGGATATATGCTGCCAGCAGCTCTTTGCCGGTGCCGCTTTGGCCCTGAATTAGAACCGTGGAGCGGCTGGTGGCAACGCTCTTGGCCAACTTTAAAATATCCAACAACTTGGGATCCTGGGTGACCAGGGTTTTGACCCTCGCTTGTGCTGTTGTGTCCTGGGTTGAATGACGTTGATCACCATTGCCTTCAGTGCTTCCAAGCACTCTCTTTACAGTGGATCCCAGGGTTTCGAATGAAAATGGCTTCAAAAGATAATCTGCAGCGCCGGCTTGCATGGCCTCGACAGCATTGTGGATCGACCCATAGGCCGTAATCACAATAACCGGAATCTCCGGTGCGATTTTTTTTACGGCCCCTAACAATTCCATACCCGGCATTTCCGGCATTTTTAAATCCGTTATTACCAGGCTGACCGGATCTTTTTTAATTTTTGAAATTGCCTTCGTACCGCTGGCAGCACTTTCAACACTAAAGCCGTCTCTGGTTAAGGCATGCGAAAGTGCGCTTCGCATCTCGGATTCGTCATCAACGACCAATATCGGCGCAAGGCCCATCTCAACTAACCCCGTCTAAGATTTGAAATCATGTGTTCGAATATTCATGTGCTCATCCTTGCGGATGTGCGTGCCATAACGGCAGGGACACGATACATTGAGTGCCTTCCGCCGTATGACTGTTAATATCAATACTGCCACCATGCATTTTGATGATATTATGCGCGATGGTCAGACCCAAGCCGGTACCCTTTTTACGGGTGGTAAAGAAGGGATCAAAAATTTTTTGAAGATCCGTTTGCGCAATCCCGCAACCGGCATCGGAAAGGCACACTTCAGCCCAATCCGTATCCGGCTGGCCGTTAATTTTGTGGGTTGAAATATGCAGTTGCCCGCCGGTGGACATGGCCTGAATGGCGTTTAATATTAGGTTTAAAAACACCTGTTTGAGCAGTTCCAGATCTCCCAGAATAAAAAGATTTTCATCGGACAAATCGGTGACCACTTCAATGCCGTCATGGGCATCAAATATATGCCCGGCAAAAAACAAGGAATCTTTCAACGCTTCGTGAATATCGAGCACCTGTTGGTCCAGTTGCTGGTCAGGCCGTACAAAGAGCAGCAAATTGGAAACAATATTGTTAATGCTTTTTACCCCCGCGGAAATGTGTTCCGCCAGAGCCTTAAGATCCTGATATTCTTTCAGATCATCCCTAAGCATGGTTGCAAAAAGCTCGATGCTGCCCAGTGGATTTCGAATCTCATGGGCGATTCTGACGGCCATCTCGCCCATAGCCGTCAGACGCCCGGTACGATTGGCCTGGGTCTCCAAATTTTGCATCCGGGTGACATCGTTCAGAGATAGAACGGTTCCAATTTTTCCTTCTTCCCGGACCGTCACCGGGGAAATCGCAATATTCAGGTGCAAATTGCTCCTTTGGTTGTGAGACAACATTGTATTAATTTCAGTTGTTTTTTCGCTTTTAAGGATATCTTTGAAATTATTTCCCGAATTTTGAAAATAATCCGGTTTGAAGACCCCGTCGAAAGTCTTGCCCAAGACCCGTTCGGCCATAAAACCGGTAATCCGCTCAGCGGTCCGGTTAAAGATGACAATCCGGCCTTGATTATCGAGCGCAATGATACCCGTTGGGATGCTTTCAAGAATATGAGGAAGATAGCTATTGGGGGCCGGTGCGTTCGTTGAATCTGTATTCAATGCCGTTGCCATTCCTTAAAAGATGTGATTCTTTATGTAACAACTTGTTATTGTTTAATGTTTTACCCTTAATGGCCCGAGCTGTTATCCGCCAGAAAGATGGTTTGACGCGCATGAATTGAGCAAATATCATGCCACTGAAACCCGCTCACCCGATCGCCATGGAGTCAAGCAGAAGCGAATTTGCGAGATGGAATCATTCCCGTTTTTATCCCGGGGTTTGCAGCTGATGAAAGGAGGTGTAACCATATGAAATGATATTTAAATCTTCGCTGTTCACTGCTCTTTCACTGAAAAAAAATGCAATAACCTCAAGTTGATCTGAATTCTGAAAAAATAAAATTTTATCTGATTTCAGCTACTTCGATAATGGGCTGGTTTTTAATTCTGTCAATTTTTCAAAGTTTCCACGTCACTGCTTTGACGCTGGGATACCGGCAATAATTAAAACTGAAAAATCGCCGTAGGATCAAATCGGCACAACCGGAGAAAAAAGAAATGAGTCGTACACAAAAATAGCTTGGGTTCTCAAGAGGAGTCTGCAGGTTCGGCGATCAGTTTTTTAGGGAAAGAGACGATTTTACGAAAACCATATTGGCGCGATCGATTAGAAGTGGGAATCGACATCTTCAGGCAGAGCATTGCTGAATCCGATGACGTTTGATTTTTTCCACCAGGGTCGTTCGATTTAATTGAAGCAGCTTGGCAGCCTTATTTTTTACCCATTTGGTCTTTTCCAATGACTGAAGGATCAGATCCTTTTCAAACTCGGTAACGGCACTGTTCAAACAAATGCCATCATCTGAAATTTCAATTGATTGGGTTGCGGTATAGCCGTTGGCGGCCTTTAGCTCTTTAGGCAGATCATTGGCAGAAATTTTGCCGGAACCGATAAGAACCACCAGTCTCTCGACAACATTTCTCAACTCCCGGACATTCCCGGGCCAGGAATAGTTGAGCATG
>JASFIX010000311.1:0-5599 GCA_050122435.1 Desulfobacterales bacterium | reverse complement strand
TTTTTGGCTAATCTGTATATTAACACGCAAATTTTTCATGTCAATTTGATCTGTATGAATTATCTGGCACATCTTTACCTGGCAGAAGATTCCCCTGAGTCATTGCTTGGAAGCATGATGGGAGATTTTGTAAAAGGGGCAATCGGGGATCGATACCCGCCAAAGATCACACGGGGAATTGAACTTCATCGTAAAATAGATTCATATACCGATTCTCACCCCATAACCCGAGCCAGTCGGGATCTTTACAGTCCCGTTCGACGGCGCTTTGCCGGCATCATCGTTGACCTTTGTTACGATCATTTTTTATATCGTCACTGGTCGGAGTTTAGCGATGTGATTTTAGATCAATTTATCTCTCGCGTTTATGAGGTTTTGATGACCCACAGAGCAACGCTCCCCGCGCGCATGGAAGCCATGGTTCCGGTGATGATACGTGAAGATTGGCTGGGTTCCTATCGGGATTTGATCGGGGTTGAAAAGGCCCTGAACCGCCTTTCTAAAAGAGTGACCAACGGCGATCGGCTGCTGGGAGCAATTGAAGAAATTAAACTTCATTACCGGAGCCTGGAGACCAATTTTTTAATTTTTTTCCCAGACCTCATCCATTTCGTTCAAAATCGAACCGCTCTCTAAGCATTTTAACCGTTATTTCGGCCATTAGCCGGTGTCCGGCTTCATTGGGATGAAGACCATCATCCAGAAAGTATTTCCCTATGGCCTTGCCGGATTTATCACAAAAGGGGTGATAGAAATCCAGGCAGGCAATATCATTTTGCTGCGCCGCTCGGGCTAAGGTCTTTGCCAGGGCAGCCAATTTTTCGGCACAGCGGTCATAGCCACTTTCGGGTGCTGCAAATTCCTGCTCGCAAGCCTTTTCAACAATTATGGGGACCGGAAGACCCACCAGTGGGACAATGTCATGATGCTCAGCCTGACAGGTCATGGCAAAAATATTGGCGAGAATCATTTTTATATCAAGATCCCACCACAGGTCATTGGTGCCGCCCATGATCAGGACAACATCGGGGTGATATTGAACCACTCCAGGATAAAATCGGCTCAGCAGGCCACCGCTGGTATCTCCGCCGATACCGCTGTTGATTACGTTTATTTTCAATTTGCTCTTAACCAATGATGGCCAGATAGACTTACGGTCCAGCTCGTCAGGTGATGTCAGGCTGTCCCCATGACATACAATTGTTTTCATTGTTTTCTCCATCATCCGTCAGGGTCTGAATCAAAAGGGGACCAAACCACGAAGATCACGAAGAACTCGAAGAACGACTTCAATTAATTTTATCTATACCTTAGTGATCTTCGTGTTCTTCGTGGTAAATAATAATTACTGTGGCAAGGAATCTGCGCGCTATTGCCGAAGCTTTGCTATAAAATCTTTTATGGATTTGAGCAGCGGCTTTCGAATATGCACTTTTAGATAAAGATCTCCGGCCTTTCCACCGCGCTTACCGTCCCCGCCCATTCCGGTGAGTCGGATCTGTTGATGATGCTTGATACCCGGTGGGATTTTGACAACCAGTTTTTTATCTCTTTTTCGCAAATAGTAGGCATAAGGTCCACCTTGGCGGGCAAGTTCCGGACTCAACCGGATGGTGTCTTTGAGATCTGCGCCATCTTCAGGCAGTTCAAGGCCGCTGAATTGCTTTAGAAAAAAGCGGGTGAGTTTACCGATGCTTCCCTGGAAAGGGAGGCCGGAAGCATTCAATCCCCGGTTTTGGCGGGGACCTGTAAAGTAGTAGCTTTTTGCAAAAAATCCGGGTTTTCGGAATTCGTAATGCCGGTATCCCTGTCCGTAAAATTCCTTGAAAATTTCATCAAACCCTCTCAATCCGAACGCACGGGCCATCTGTTCCAAAATTTGATTGACATCCGAGCCGCTAAAAATATCCTGTTCGGAGTAATTCTGCCGAAACTGGCTGTAAGCCGATGATCCGAACTGCTGCCTCATGGCGTCATATTCACGCCGTTTGGCCGGATCCGACAGAACCGCATAGGCCTCATTGACCCGTTTCATTTTTTCGGCAGCTCCCGGATTTTTGCGGTTTCGATCCGGGTGATATTTAAAGGCCAGTTTGCGGTAGGTGTCCTTGATCTGCCTGGGGCTTGCCTTCTGATCGATTCCCAAAATTTGATAATAATCATTATGTGACATCTGGATATTCGTCGCTTTGCCGGATAAGTTGGGACAAAAAAATATCACGAAAACATGAAAAATCAAAAACACGAAAAAAATAGAAATGAAAAAATTCCGTGCTTTTCCAATTTCGTGTTTTCGTGGTTAAGGTTATCCGTTCTCAGTCAATTTGGCACCATAGCGTTTGGCATCACGGCAGCCGTCTTTATAACCCAATTTGCAGGCGGCTTCGGCATTTTCAACGGCTTTTTGAAAGTCTCCCTTGTTAAAAAAGACGCGTCCGCGCATATAGTGGGCCCAGCCGTTATCCGGTTTCAACTCAATGGATTTGTTCAGGTTGGAAAGGCTTTCATCATAATTATTGCGGCGCATAAACAGCCAGCCGAGGTTATCATAAGCCGGGCTGTAGCGCGGTTTCAAATTCACCACCGTTTTTAAATCTGCGATGGCGTCGTCATATTGTTCCAGTCGAATGAAGGTTCGGGCTCGCCAGAAATAAGCATCGGGGTTTTCCGGATGCGTTTCAATTGCCAGGTTCAGTTCCTGCAACGCGTCTTTTAGCCGATTGTCCTTGTAATGTTCGTAACCTTTACGCACATGTTTCTGGGCCTGGCGGGCTTGCCGGTTGGCTGGCCGGCGCTCTTTTTGAAATTCGCTCAAAATATTTTTGCCATATTCGGTCACATCATCGACCAGTCTGGAAATCATTTGCAGCGGACGGTTCCAGGCATCCGACTTAATATTGAATGCAAAGTACACCCCGGTCGCAATCAGGACACCTAATACGGCAACAAATACCCCAGCGGCCAGATAATCCTTTTTACCTTTATCCTGCGGCCGCATGGATAATACCGAATTTGCAGCATACTTTGGCCGGCCGGGTAGTGCCGCCGGGTCTTCCTGCGGGTCCTGCCCGGCTGATCGTTGTTGAATCCTGCCACTGTTAAGTTCAACGGACAGACCCGTTCCGCACTTCAGGCATGTTGTCTGGATTGCCGGCTGACCGGAGTGGTCTTTATGGTCAGGAATATTGCCGGTGGTTTTGCACACCGGACAGGTGAACTTCATTGCTGCCTCCTTCTCAGGTTGGCCAGTTGAGCGCGTTGTTCCGTTAACCGGTTAAGCCAGTTAAAAAGAAAATATTTCTGATTTTTATTTTTCACCGGCTAACGGGTCTACGGGCCAACGGGCTCAACCTATTATAAATATAACACTCAATTTGCCTTTTGTCTTTAGTCCAAAGGTTCAAAGGATTCCTTGGGCGGGGTGGCTAAAGCGCTATCATTTTCTTTCACCAGGTAAATAGCCGGCAGACTGACAACGGTGACCAGACCCTTGATAATAATGTTCACTAAAAATATGGACCAGACAGTCGAATGCGGCAGCGCCAGACCAAATGCCCCCCAGCAGAAAATCAGACTGTCGATCGGAATGCTGACCGCATTGCTGGTGAGCACGCGCGCCCATTGGTGTTTTCGCGTTATTCGGTTGACCCAGAAGTGGTATACTTCGGTGTCAATCAGTTCACTGATGACTTCCGCTACAATGCTGGCGATGACAATCCGCCATACCGGGCCGAGAATGATCGCAAATTCTTTACCCAGTCCCCAGGTGGGATCCTGTGGCAGCCAGGCGGCAAATTGGAAGAAAACCACCATAAAAAGATTAATCACCGCTGCCAGAATAATTATCGTACGGGCGGCGGCTTTGCCCAGCTGTTTATGGATTAGGTCCCGGATGGTAAATGTGAGCGGATAAATAAATGTGCCGGCGTCGACACTGAATCCGGCAATCCACGCGATTTTAAGGCTTCCGATGTCGGACAGTAGCTGGGCGGCAATATATACTGAGACAACGACAATTGCAGCAGTGGAAATGGGCTTATCCTTGATTGGATTTAAGTTTGTCGTGCGCATCATTTTCAGCAAATTGCGATATCGCCAGCCAGGCTTTGGCATCAAACTTTAGGGTTGTATCGTTTAACAGATCCAAAGCCTCGTCGGGTGAAATGAACAGGGTTTCGATGAGCTCGGAGTCGGTGTTGGCGCTGTTTGACGGTTCACCTTCACATTCCACATAAACCAGTGTCACGGATTCGTCGGTCATCCCGGCAGAAGAGTAGATCGGCGGGCTGACCTTTATGAACCGGCTGACGGTTAATCCGGTTTCTTCCATCAATTCGCGCCGGGCGGCCTGCTCAACGGATTCACCGTTATCGACCAATCCGGCCGGGAATCCGTATTCATAACCATCCAACGGCACGCGATACTCCCGGGTAATAACCATTTTGTTTTTTACGGTGTGAAACGGTACAATCACCACGGCGTCCGGCCGATGGTACCTTCCCGTGAGGCATTTGGGTTCATTTTGCCGGGAAGCCATTTGCCAAGATTTTTCATCTCCGGTTTTATCGATATAGCTGACTTCAAACAAATTTAGCCATTTCTCGGTGGTCAGTTTTCTGGAACTTTTGATTTTCATCATCCGATTTTGGTGATCCATATAAAATTTAATTTTAAGCGGTAGGCACCTCACTTAAATCTTTCAGGACGGCACTTCACCTGTTTTGTGGAGCAGGTGCCTCCAATCTTCTTCCACCATGTCTTGAATCCGTGAGATATCTTCTTTGCTGAGATGCTTAAAGCGCCCCTGGGTTTGCAAATAGTCATCCACCCGACGGTCGCCTTTATAATTCAAGGCGTAGCGAGTTCCGTCTTCGATTTCATAAAGTGGAAAGATATTGGTCTGCACGGCCAAACGGGCGATTTTAACAGACATGTCAGAAGGAGCGCTCCACCCGGTGGCACAGGAGGCAAAAATATGAATAAATCGAGAGCCACCTCTTTTTGCTTTTGCTTTTTCAAATTTGGCAATCATGTCTTCAGGAAAGGCAATGCTGGCAGTGGCTGCATAGGGTATCCGATGGGCCGCCATGGTTTCCATAATGTTTTTTTTGCGGGTTTTTTTCCAGTCCTGGCCAGGAGTGGTGGTTGTACGCACGCCAAATGGGGTTGAGGAGCTGCGCTGCACACCGGTATTCATATAGGCCTCGTTGTCGTAACATACAAAAATACAATCTTCGTTGCGTTCAACCGCACCGCTAAGGGACTGAAAACCGATGTCAAATGTGCCCCCATCCCCGGCCCATGATACGACCGTCGTTTGGGTATCGCCTTTCATGTCTAAAGCCGCCCGGACACCGCTGGCCGCGGCACCGGCTGTTGCAAAGGCCGTATGCAATACCGGTACGTTTACCGCAGATTGCGGGTAAGGACCCACAATAATAGAAGCACAGCTGGCCGGTATAACCATGATGATTTTTTCACCCAAGGCCTTCAGCGCAAATTTAATTGCAATGGCCGCGCCGCACCCGGGGCATCCCAGATGACCCGGTTTAAAATAGTCTCGATCGGTCACTTTTAGTTGTGCCATGACTTCAATGTC
>JASFIX010000310.1:0-5602 GCA_050122435.1 Desulfobacterales bacterium | reverse complement strand
ATGCGGCTAAAAAAGCGGCCGAATGTGCCCCGAAACTGAAAGAGGCACAATACAACCATGCAATGGCTGAGTTGCATTGCGGTAATGCGCAAAATACGATCTCCATTCTCGAAAGCCTTTTAAACGGGTTCCCCGATTATCCGCCGGCCCAGTTTATTCTGTCGGCCGCTTACTGCTGTGCAGATCAAAAAGAAAAGGGACTTGATGGCATCCGAACATTAAAAAACACACCCCTGGGCGCGCACCTGCAGATGCCCTGCATAGAGCTTGCCCAGAGCCTATTGGCGGCAAAAAAAGTGCAGTTTACCATTTGGGTGCTCGGGGCTGCGATGGAATGCGATATCGTTAATAAAGAGATTCTGGATCTATTTAACGAATGTATTGCAATGAATAATCAGGCTCAAGAATCGTCGAAAATTTCGCCAACAGCGCCAACGGATCGACAGCTTGCTCTATTAAAAGATTTACCCCAATAGATGCCGTTCACGAATCGTAAGATAAGGGGGATATTTAAGTAGGGTAGAGTGCTAAGCCAGATCGAAGAATAAGCGGTTTATGGACTATCTGGTTGCGTTCAAGACATGACGCTTAAATCTGAGGTGAACAAGGTCTCTTTAATCGAGGCCTTTTTTCATTTTTCTGTGCGGAATTTATGACCATGCGGTTGCACAGTGGCAGGTCGGCAGGCAATTTTTTGAGATGATACTACCCGTGAGGTCTCAGGGTGAACCTCTCAGGCCGGCGGCCAGGTTGTTATTAATATCGATGACGATATTCAGTTTTTCCGGTGCCGGGGATGCCATGGTTTCGAAAATTCGTCGATCGATAAATGCCGCCAATCGCAGAATGTCCAGGCGCAATTTCTTGGGCAGCTCGTGATCCTCGCGTGACAGTTCACTTTGAAAGATACTCCAGATCCGCTGGTTGTATTTCAGCGCTTCCTCTAATCGGTCGTCCCGATCCGGCGCATCCCAGCCGTCCTGACATTCTTTGAGCTTTACGGCTGCTTTGGTAAGAACATCCGCTTCGATTTCGCGGCCGGATTGGGTTGCCTTGTTGACGCTTTCATATGTTCTGAGTGATTGGGTCTGTGTCTGTGTAGGCACATACATGTTTCAGAACCTCCTGTTCATAATCGATTAATTTGCCGGCGAGTTTCAAGGCCCGGTAGAAGTTGCCCCCCAGGATATTTTCATTAATCTGATCGATGTGTCCGGCTAACCGGGGGACGGCATCCAACAATTCGCGAACTAATTTCCAATAGACGGGTTGGTGATCAGTAAGATTTTCCTCATCGATGTACATGAGCTGAATGATGAAATAGATTCGGCTGCAGGGTGATGTTGCATCATTTTCACTTAAAATGTCTTTCTGGCGCAGAACCGGTACGTTGTTTTCAATGATCAAATCGGTGTTTTTGTTATTACCGTTGGTAACTACCGCGCCGCTGACGATCATTTTTTCATTTGGTTTTAAAGTGATTTTTAAGGCCATTTTTGTCGCCGCCCGCTAATCAGCATCTTGGTCTTGAACCGGACTAGACAATCTGCAGGAGAAAAGATTCAAAGATCAGCTCAGTAAGATCAGGAGGGGGATTGCTCCCCCTCCAAAACCCATTTGGCTTAGAACAGTCTCAAAACTCCCTGGGCTGCCTGAGAGGCCAGACTCAATGAGGTGGTACCCAGAGCCTGACGCGTCTGCAGCATCAGCATATTGGCGCCTTCCTCATTCATGTCAGCTTCGGTCAGCTTGGAGGCACCGTCGCCCAGCGTGTTGATCATTTGTGCGGTGAACTCTTCGCGTGCCGTGATGATGGACAGACTGCTGGACAGAGTTTTGCTCCTTACTCTGAGCTCGCCCCGCGCCGTCTCAAGATTGTCGATGGAAGTTGAAATATTGTCCGTATTGACGGTCGTGCCGGTGACCCAGTTCGAACCCAAACCGCTCATCTCAGCACTCAAGCCATTAATGTTGAATGTAGAGGTGGTGTCTCCGAAACCGGTCAGCTTCAAAGTCGATTTGCCGGCTTCAGAAGCAAACTCGACCGTTAATTCGGCTGATTGAAGCAGGTTGATGCCCTTGTAACCGGAATCCGCAGCCATCTGATTAATCTGAGTCAGAACCGTATTATACTGAGTGGCAAAAGTTGAAGCATCCGTTGATGTTGCGGACATGGCCGATTGAGCCAGAGATTTGGCCTGGGCGATCAGGCTGTTGATGTTTTCAACACCGACATTGGCGGCTTTAATTGTCTGAATGGCCTCAGACATACCGTCTTTGCGTGCCGCCAGGTCACTTGCCCGCAGGCGGTGTTCCTGAGCGGTGAAAAAGTTGATCGGATCATCCAGGGCGCTATTGATTCTCAGACCTGTGGATAAGCGTTTCTGGACAATCTCAAAATCCTTAGAGGTTTGTTGCAGGCTGAATAGATTGGCCCGCATACCCGGAGTTAAGCTTATTGTACTTAGTGCCATGATAAGGTTTCCTTTCCTAGGTGTTTATTTTGGCGTTTCTGCCAATCGGGTTATTAAGTAACACTAAATTCTTCATTTGTGGTTGCCGTATCTGGTCTCGAAGTCCTCACCCCGCCTCCTTTCAGACCATAATTGTTCGGCTACGATGTTGTTATCGGAATTATTCCAAAATACTTTAGTGTTTTCTGCATTCCGGCGCTCCCATAATTTATGAACGTGAATCCCGGGTGGTTCATCGTGATGGTATGTTGTTATCGGCGGTTCAACGTTTTTCTTTAGTATTTTTAAACGATTGGAAAATGGGTTACATTTATGAAAAGGATTACTTAAAATTATCGACTTGAAAGTCATAAATAATTGAATTAAAATTATTTTTTAATAAGAGCGGTTTGCTTTTGCACTCGGTTTTCGAGAATATTGCAATTGCCGCTTTAGTGGTGTATGCAATTTCTTTTGTTAAGATTCGTAAACTTAGCTGGCATGAAGATTTTATGATTCGTTTGAAAATAGATGAACTAAAGCCGGGCATGATTTTGGCCCGATCGGTATATAATCAGCAGGATTTGCTGTTGCTGGAGAAGGATACACCTTTAACAAAAAAGCGAATCTGGATGATCAGAACCTGGGGAATCGATCAGGTCAGCATCAAGGGCAAACCGACAGAAGATAATCGAACCGATTTCGAGGCTGAATTAGAGAACAAAGAAGCCATTAAAAAGGAATTGAAAGCGAAATTTGCAGATGTCATCGAAGATCCAATCATGCAGGAGATTATGAAAGCGGCCGGCCGGCAGCTGCAGAAAAAATTAAGTGACCCCAAAAAGGAAAATGAATCCACCTGATTTAGACCGAATCATATCCCGCGTAGATGATCTGCCGACGCTTCCAAGAACGGTATTAAGGATTACGGAGCTTGTAAATGACCCCAAGTCCTCCGCCCGTGATCTGGCCCGGGTGATCACCGATGACCAGGTGCTGGCAGCCAGACTTCTGAAGCTGGTCAATTCATCTTTTTATGGGTTTCCGCAGCGAATCTCCACTATCACCGGTGCTATCGTGTTGCTGGGATTTGACGCCATCCGCAACCTGCTTTTAACCACTTCGGTTTTTGACCTGTTTTCAAATCGCAGGAAAACCAGTCTGATCAGACAGGAACAATTCTGGGATCATTCCCTGGGCTGCGCCGTGGGAGCCAAAGTCATCGGTAATTACCTGCGTTATGACAAGGTCGAAGAGCTGTTTGTATCCGGTCTTTTGCATGATATTGGCAAAATAGTGGAAATGATCTTTCTGAAGCAGGCATTTAAGGAAATTAACCATCTGGTCAAAGACCGAAATATTTTGATGATCGCAGCCGAGGAAAAAATTCTGGGATACAGTCATCCGCTGGTGGGCAAATTGTTGGCTGAAAAATGGAATTTGCCCCCCAAGCTGGTCAGTGTGGTCTTACATCATCACCGGCCCAGCGAAGCGGGACGATTCGTGCTTGAAGCCGCGATTGTCCATCTGGCTGATATTCTCTGTCGATCGCTAAATATCGGCTATGGCGGCGATAATAAAATGCCTGCTCTGGATAAAGCAGCCTGGAACAGTTTGGGGATTAAACCTCAAGCAATCGAGTCGATACTGGCGGAGATAAGCAGGGAATTTGATGAAATCAGTCTTTTTATCACCTATACACCGTAAATCCTTTCAATCCTATCGGGTCATATTTTTGCAAGTTGCAAAAATATGAGTCTTAATTCTGTGGACATTATAGCTCATTAAATCTGTCAGACAGCGACGGTTTTAATAGCAATATTTTGTTCAAGAATTTGATATTATTAATATTATTAACTTTTTACAAATAACTTCAGCGGACCCGTTTGTCACCGTTCGCATACCTGCTGCATGCAAACCGGTTTGGAAACTTCTCATTATTCGATTTTAGCAGACCGCAGTCGCGATGTTTTTTGCAAATTGCAACAAAAAATCAATTATAAAACACAACTATAGACCGCAGAATTCATCGAATCATGATTCTCCACTAATTTTTTACTGTCCCTCAAATTTACCTGGGCGGGCCGTTTCCACAAAATATAGTGCCAAAAGATTTTCACATTACCTCATCTAGACAGTGATTTTGTAGCAGCTTGAGATTAAAATCTGGCATCTCGTTTGAGGTTGGATCCCTCAATGATGACGGCATGGATATTGCTAATGGGTACTTCGTCTGTTTTCGCTTCCGTAACGAGCTATCTACCCAAATATCTGATACCATGTGCAACATTCCCGACAATTTTATGACCCGGTTTTTGAATTTGTGATAAGGAGGAGAAGGTGCAAAATTTGGCCGTCGGCAAAACCTTAATCAAAGATTCCGATCTATTTACGCAAAATTCTCTTGTTCTGGCAAAACTGAACCAAGAACAACAAGCAAATGCCATCATCGGCCGCAGTCAAAAAATGCAGGAGGTTTTCAATCTGGTCGAAAAAGTGGCCGACTGCGATAGCACCATCCTGATCACAGGTGAAACCGGCACCGGGAAAGGCTTGGTGGCCAAGGCGATTCACCAATACTCCAACCGAAAGAATAAACCTTTTATTTCAATTAATTGTGGGGCAATTCCTGAAAATTTGCTTGAAAGTGAGTTGTTCGGACATGTTCGAGGAGCCTTTACCGGTGCCACGGTTTCTAAATCGGGCAAATTCGAACTGGCCCACGGAGGAACCATATTTTTAGATGAAATCGGCGACATGAGCCCTGATTTGCAAGTCAAAGTCCTGAAGGTATTGGAAGAGGGTGAGTTTGAGCAGGTCGGGGGTGCCAAAACCATCAAGGTTGATGTGAGAGTCATTGCCGCAACCCATCGTGACCTGCCAGAAGAGGTCAAAAATGGCAATTTTCGGGAAGATCTGTTTTATCGCCTGTATGTCATTCCCATTGGGCTTCCCGCCTTGCGAGATCGCAAATCAGACATTCCCTGTCTGGCATCTTATTTCATGCAAATGTCAAATCATAATAATAATAGACGGATCGAGGGCATCTCCGAGGGCGCGTTGCAGATCATGCTCAACTATTCCTGGCCCGGGAATGTCCGGGAGTTGCGAAATGTTGTCGAGAGGCTGGTGGTTCTTATCGGTTCCGG
>JASFIX010000309.1:0-5602 GCA_050122435.1 Desulfobacterales bacterium | reverse complement strand
ATTTCAGATAGTTATAAAAAATATTAAAAATTTAATAATTTACGTGGAGCCATTTTTTTATCAATAAAATTTCACGGTTTTGCCAGCGGTTTGATGTTCTTAATTTAATAAAGGTTTTATATAATTTTTCTAAAAATTGCAAGATCTTATCATAAAGAAAGATTTTTTCTAAAACGCTTTCTTCAACATCACCCGGGCTCTCAACTAATGCAGTTTTCGGTGTTTTTAAACTGCTGAGATTTAAACTTTCGCCTTTTAAGGTGAATTGCCATTTTTGCTGGGCAGATCGGTAGATCAGATTGAGTTCCGCCACAAGAGCACCATTTTGCAAGGCCACCTTGGCTTCTTCAAGGCCGGCATCTTCACCCTTGATCGTGATGCGCTCAAACTTTTTTTTATGTTTTTTTTCTAGGACAATCCGGTTTCCGATTTCAAATGAAGTTAAATCCGGATCTGCGCTTCTTAAAATAGCCGGGTCTTGGTCAATGACAAACCACAGCCAGGTTAAAAATTCATCACCTAAAAATTTAAATCGATTATAGGCAACCGCAATGTCTAACATTTTATTTTTCGCTTATTCTGCAAAATTTGTCGGAGAAAGTTTAAGGAGTATATCTTTTTCGGTAGCCGTTAAATTCGTATCCAAATAAGCAGCGGTATAGGGAATCACCCGAATCAAACTTAATTCGAACGATCTTAAAAACAAAGTTTCCAATTCTTCATTTGGTGCTTTGAGATTGGAAAAAAACCACAAAACCGAATCCTCATAATTCCAGATGATATCATATACATTCGGAGTTGCCGGAACCTTCAAATTTAAATGATCAATTACATGATCTTTGATAGTCTGTTTCTCACTGCGCGAAAGATATTTTCTACCACTGTCTGCTAGGAGCCGGTCGGATTCGATCGAAAAATGTTTTTTAAACATTTTGGATGGTATTGTTTTTTTATCAATTCGCAACGCAAAAACCAGATAGGTCCCATAAACATAAGTCGACCCGCTAAAATCAGGCTGGTACGGTTTTTCGAAAGATGTCCAGCCAACCGCTCTATCCGAAACATGATCATCTATTTCTGAAATCACATTTTTTTTAAGCCCGGCCGCAACCGTTTCCATAACCGGCCCTTTAAACCGGCCTTCAACCCGATAGCGTGTGATTGAATTTGAAGCAGACAATACACCCATTTTTAAGACGAATAACCTCTTTTGTACAAGAAACCCAAAAAACCGTTTTGACTTAAAACCACTATATATAGTATAATAAACGATTTAATATAAACATATAGCGTGTTTATTAAAATCTGACAAGCATAAAATAGGGTCACATCTTAAATATTAAATATTGACAGCTGTCTTTCCGTTTCATATTAATACTTATATTATATTGTTCATTTAAAAATCTGCCGAACAACTTTCCTAATAGGGTAATGAAATGGCGCGGCCATTACGTGTTGAATATCCCGGAGCCTTTTATCATGTTATAAGCCGAGGTAATAGTCGTGAAAAACTATATACCAGTACAAGAGACTATGAAAAATTTCTTCAATATGTTGAGAAAGCCGTAGAAAGGTTCGCCCTCATCATCCACTCATATTGTTTGATGGGTAATCATTATCATTTGTTAGTAGAAACCCCTGAACCCAATTTAAGCATGACAATGCAATGGCTTAATGTCAGTTATGCAACATATTTTAATAGAAAACGGGACAGAAGTGGTCATCTTTTTCAGGGTCGTTTTAAAGCAATTTTAATCGACGCTGATGCATACCTTAAACATTTATCACGATATATTCATTTAAATCCGGTACGTGCTGGATTAATAAGCACACCAGGGCAGTATCCCTGGAGTAGCTATTCGGCATATATTGGAGAGGAACGATCGCCGAAATTTCTGATGACCGATATGCTATTGGGAAATTTTGGAAGTAATAAAAACGAAGCTAGAAAGAACTATCAAGAATTTGTTGAAGGTGTTGATATAAAAGCCGTTAAAGATCCGAGCAATCATTTGGCCGGAGGCTTTATCCTCGGTGATACTGATTTTGTTAATTGGGTGAAAGATACTTTTCTTTCAATGCGCGAAGATGAAAAAGAAATTCCCCAGTTAAAAAAACTTAAGCCGCGCGTAACTCCAGAAATAATTGTGGAACAAGTTAGCAAAGTATTTAAAATCGAAGATGCAAAAATACTTAAAAAGGGATTAAAGCGAAACAAGGCCAGAGAAGTTGCCATCTATCTTACCAGAGAGTTGAGTAGATTATCTTGTAAAGATCTGGGAGTTTTTTTTGGGGGTGTTAGCGGGGCCCTTATTACCATGATGAATAAGCGTATCGTTGAAGAAATTGATAAAAATCGAACATTAAAGAGAAAAGTAGAAAAAATTAAAAATCAAATATTTAATATTTAAGATGTGACCCCGATGAAGTTTATTGCTGATTTGCATGTTCATTCGAAATATTCAAGAGCCACCGCTAAAAACCTTGATCTTGAAAATCTTTATATCGCCGCCCAACTGAAAGGGGTCACCGTGATAGGAACCGGCGATTTTACCTACCCCGCCTGGTTTGGCGAAATTGAAGACAAACTGGTTGAGGCCGAACCCGGGCTTTTTAAACTAAAAGAAGAATTGGCCGGGAACTGCGATACCCAAGTCCCGGAATCCTGCCGTGGGCCAGTGCGGTTTATGCTGGTCACTGAAATCAGCAACATTTATAAAAAAAACGGTCAAACCCGTAAAAATCACAATCTTGTTTTTGCACCAGATACCGAAGTGGCCCGTCAATTCAGCAACCGGCTGGACAAAATCGGCAATATAAAATCTGACGGCCGACCGATTCTGGGATTGGATGCGCGTGATCTGCTCGAGACCCTGCTTGAAACATCTACGGATTGTTTTTTGATTCCAGCCCACATCTGGACGCCCTGGTTTTCGGTACTGGGGTCCAAATCCGGTTTTGACTCCATTGAAGAATGCTTTGAAGATTTAACATCCCATATTTTTGCGGTTGAAACCGGGCTTTCATCGGATCCTGCCATGAACTGGCGGGTATCGTCCCTGGACGGCTATACATTGGTATCCAATTCAGATGCGCATTCACCGCTTAATCTAGGACGCGAAGCCAATTTATTCAATACCGAACTCTCGTATCCGGCCATAAAATCGGCCATGAAAAGCGGTAATCCCGATCAATTTCTGGGAACTTTTGAGTTTTACCCTGAAGAGGGTAAATATCATATCGACGGACATCGGGCCTGCGACATTTCTTTCTGGCCAACCACCACCCGAAAACATGAAGGTCGCTGTCCGGTATGCGGCAAGCCGCTGACACTGGGTGTTTTATACCGCGTTGAAGAATTAGCGGATCGCCAAGAAGGCCAAAAGCCTTCCCAAAGCGCCCCTTACTTTAGCATCATCCAGTTAAAGGACATCCTATCTGAAATATTTCGGGTGGGTCCCAATTCAAAAAGGGTCAAACAGGCGTATCGGGCCACCCTGAATAAGCTGGGTTCCGAATTCAACATTTTACACAATCTGGACACCGTTGCCATTGAGCAGGCCGGTATTTCAATGCTGCCCGAAGCCATTGAACGCATGCGCCGTCAGGAAATCAACGTTATTCCCGGCTATGATGGGCAATACGGTCGGGTCCAAATTTTCAAAGACCATGAACGCGCAAAGCTTATGGGGCAGCAATCGCTTTTTAATGTCTCCATTCCGCAACCATCCGAATCTGAACCCCCTCCCCTCAGAAATGGCGGCCATGCATCTCAAAAAATTATGCCTGATTCAGGGATCGGCAGACTAAAAAAAGATCAAGCCAAAAAGATGAATCCCGGGCCGGAAAGCCTTTTCAGCCAGCTAAATGAACACCAGCGTCAGGCGGTAGCGCATCCCGATGGGCGCCTGTTGATCGTTGCCGGGCCCGGCACCGGCAAAACCCGTACCCTGACGATGCGTATTGCGCATTTAATAATCAAAAAAGATGTCTCTCCCGATAATATTCTGGCAGTAACGTTTACCCGTAAAGCCGCCCGGGAAATGCAGCAAAGGCTGCGCACGATTTTGAGCGATTCCCGCAAAATGCCATTAGTGGCCACGTTTCATTCTTTGTGCTTTAAAATATTAAATGATCTGAAAAAAGAGGAAGCGGAATTTATTGTTGATGAGGATGAGCGTAAAGTCTTGATACGCGAGGCCATCAAACAAACCCAAGACCACGGAATTGCGGTTTCTCAAAAACCGCAAAAGTTACTGGACCGGATCATTGCAGCCAAGCAACAGATTTTAAGTCCGGATGATTTAACCGAACCGCATAATGTCACGGTTGATGCCCGCATGCTGGCCGAGGTGTATCATAGCTACCAGAATCTGCTGTCCATCCAGGGTCTAAACGATTATGAAGATTTGATTTTTAAAGTTGTGCGATTGTTGGAAAGCGATCCGAAGATCTGTAAAAAATACCGTGATCGATTTCAACATATTTTTGTCGATGAATATCAGGATCTAAACCACGGCCAGTATCGCATTATCAAGGCACTGGCACCGCCCAACACATCTAACCGGAATCTGTGTGTTATTGGTGATCCGGACCAGGCCATTTACGGTTTTAGGGGAGCCGATGTAGGCTATTTTACGCGCTTTGCAGATGATTATCCCGATAGCGCTGTTATTCAATTGACCC
The DNA here is from genome assembly GCA_050122435.1 of Desulfobacterales bacterium. Lineage (GTDB taxonomy): Bacteria > Desulfobacterota > Desulfobacteria > Desulfobacterales > JAHEIW01 > JAHEIW01. Next base: position 916 of record JASFIX010000309.1, on the reverse strand, counting down.
GCAATTACCGATCGACCGAAACTATTTTAGATGCGTCGTTTCAGGTGATCCAGGACCACCGTCTGCATGCCAACGAAGCCCGAACATATTCTGAGAAAGATGGTGTCAGAACCATCCACATGCTTGAGCTTGCCAACCCAAAGGCCGAGGCTCAGGCTATTGCCGGCGTCATTGCGCAACTGATAGGCGGCACCGGGTTTCATTCTATCGATACCGGCCAGGTGGATGATGCCAATCTGGTTTCCGCCCGCAGCTATGTGGATTTTGCCGTGCTGGCTCGCACCCATCAGCAGATGAAAATAATTGCCGAGGAGTTCGAGCAGGCCGGCGTGCCTTTCCAGATTGCCAGCCGGCAAAACTCCCTGAAAAGCTGGGGGTTGCCCGAACTGATCTCCGTTTTAAAAGTCTTGCAAAGCCACGGCAGCGACGTTGATTTGTCCAATAGCATGCGGCTGTTTTCAGTTGGAATCAATAAAAAGACCACCGATCATTTTAAGTCATGGTGCTTTTCTAAAAAACTGTCACAACTACAGGGCCTGGATAAAACCAAACGTTTTCCGGTTCCGGGCCTGAGCCGCTCCCAGCAGAAAAAACTCATCGATTTTAGAGAACAGCTCGAGGACATCCAAGACAGGATCAGCGGCATGATGGTTGCCGAACAATTGCGGTATCTGTCGCAGCTTCCAGCGCTCAGCGCCCTTGTGAATACCGAACCGCGATCCAGGGAGGCCTTTAACAATCTGCTAATCCTCTCAGAGGATTACGGCGATAACATTGCTGAATTTTTAGCGAGTGCGGCGCTTGATACCGATACCGATGCCTATTTGCCCCAGGCGGAGAAGGTGTCTTTAATGACCATGCATGCGGCCAAGGGCCTGGAATTTCCAGTGGTATTTATTGCCGGTTGTGAAAAGGA
>JASFIX010000308.1:0-5628 GCA_050122435.1 Desulfobacterales bacterium | reverse complement strand
CCACATAATCGGCGATGATGCGTTCCATCACCCCTTCACCGTTGGATTCATCACGCACAATTTCTACCGAATTCCAGCTGGCATTCAGGGCGGTGCCCATCAGATGCACAAAAATGGCACCCAGGATACCGGCCGCCACAATGGTGACGATAATTTCCACCAGCGTAAAACCCTTTGAGTTCATCTTTTTAGATTTTAAATGATTCATTGCGTTAATCCGGTTTCCGGAGTTACCGTGATGTTCCGGGTTTCACCGCCGGCCCTGATGGTTATGGTTAGGTCAGGATCAACGAGGGGGAAATTGGTATCTTCATCCGTATATCCGGTATAGGGTCTACCAATGCGATCGAAAAAAAGAGTAAAACCCGTCATATCGTCGATTCCCAGATCCGCCAGTGAGATTATATTATTTGTTTGTCCGGGAAATGTGATTTGATTACCTGCTTGATCTTCGGCCATGGCTGCCACAGGAGTTGGTACAGAAAACAACCAATATTGATCAGTGTTTGAGTCACATTTAATGCCCCAGATCCGATCGCTGCGTTTCATGGCCATCGAATGGGCATAGCGGATGTGGTTTCGGATCCTGTCGGTTTGAGCGGCGAGGTCAATCTGTTCAGTATTCACCGATCGACCGATGACATAAGCTGAGATAATCGCCATTAGCACCAGGACGGCGGTGATTTCAATCAAAGTAAAGCCCTGTTGACTGCGTTGCATTCAAATTCCCTTTAAAAAGAGCTGGTTCTGGGATTCTCCATGGGGGTTAAGCAGACTCCGGATCATGGCTTCGTCGGGAAATCCACTTTAAATGGTATTATTTTTTGGCTGTTGCGTCAAGAAAAAGCTGTTGTTTTAGGCAGTTGCAAACCAGCCATTTATATAGATGTATAGCAGTGGAATCATTAACATATCAGCTGCTATGCAGGCATATTTATCAGGCTCAAAAAGACAACTGGCTAAGGTGATCCAAAGTGCTAAAGTTAAGGAATTCTTCCATTTTTCATATGGTTCACCGCAGAGACGCAGAGCGCGCTGAGACAAAATTTTTTTATAAAAAACCTCTGCGGGCCCTGCGTCTCTGCGGTGAGCTATAATTTTAGTTACTTCCAACCTGAGTTCACTTTAGTTATTGTTTTATAACAACTTTATGGGGCTAATACAATGATATCTACCGGGGGGGCGACACCTTCGATCTGGCGTGATTTGCGCCGCTCGATAGTCGAGGAGGGTTGATAGCCCTGGCGCACAGCAACGTCAAAGGCAGGTGCGGTACACAGTGCCCTGACGCCTTCTGATTTGGTATGTTTTTCCAGCTTGGCGGACAGGTTTACGGCGTCCCCGATGACGGTGTATTCCATGCGGGATTCATCGCCGACCGCACCAAAAATAATGCGACCGGTGGCAACGGCTGCGCCCATTTTCAAGAGCGGTTTGCCTTCCTGCTGTAATTCTGCGCCCCAGGTGGAGGCGGCTTCCATGATGTCATCGACGGTCTTGAGGGCATCGGCGGCATAGGTTGGAGAGGTTACGGCAGCACCGAATGTCGCCATAATTCCGTCTCCCATAAATTTGTCGATGGTGCCGCCGTGGCGCTGGATAATGGGGACGATGCGGGACTGATATTCGGCCAGCAAACACACCAGATCATCGGGTTTGACTGTCGTCGTTAGATGTGTGAATCCGCGAATATCCACCATAAGAATGGCGGCATCGCGGGCTTTCCCGGTGCCGGCGGTGACTTCTTGCTCAGCAGTAATAATCTGCCGGGAGATTTCAGGTGAAAAAAATCTTGAAAGATCATGGACGGCCGCCCCTTCGGCCGCAGCCTTTACCAGCAGTTTGTTTGCGCGTGTGATCGCTACCGCAATGATGGCAGTTACTGTTAAGATGGTAATGACTTTATCAAGCTCGGCGCCTTTTAGAACACTGTTTGAGGTCAGGTAATAAACATAGTCACGCGTGACCACATCCATTCCGCCGGAGGCCAGGGTGGCATAGACTGCCATGATCGCCCAGCCAAAGGCGGCAACGACTCCGGCGGTGATGACATAACGTGCCTCAAAGCGCAAGGCACGCAGGGCAATGAAAATAAAAACATAGAGCAGCGTCGGTGATTTTAAATAAAACGCGGGCGGTTGTTGATATTGCAGGTGAAATGACCAGATCATCCCGAGCAATAGGCTCATATCGGTGATAATCGAAAGGTAAAGCAAAGGCGCGGACATCCGATCTCGATAGGCCAGATAGAGCCGAATAATAGTAACGACTAACCAAATACCCAGGAACCACGGCACCGGCTCAAAGGTCATATCGCGCGAGAAGGTTTTGGGTGATACCGCGTAGAGGAGCCCGAAAAAAAATACGACCGCCATTTGGATCCAGCCGACCAGTTTTTCGCTGGCATCCTGCTGGGCGGAAATGGCATTAAGCACCCGTTCGGGAATACGCTGGTAGTGGTTATCGTTCTTCTTATTATATGCCTTCCATTTTGAAATCATCTGATTTTTCATTTTGTTCGCGCTCAATTAGGGTGTTAAAGAAACTTAGTTATCATAGATGGTTGTGTCAAATTTCGAATCTCAGTTCGCGTATCGCGGCAGGATGCCGCTTCCACTTTTGATAATGCCTCAGGGGAGTGGCTTCGACTCGGCTGCCTTCGACATGAGCTCAGGCCGAATGTAGCTCGTCGCAGGCCAGCCACGAATGCCGGGAGTATTGATTATCCCATAACATACTTTTCGATGATTGCTTGAAAACAGAACTTTTTCACTCTATACTTTTTATGGCTGTTCAAGCCAATGTCGCCTATTGGTGGTTTTCCCTTACAAATGGCCTTAATCGTCTGACTAGAAGCTATTTTTACAAATTTAATGAGGTGCTAAATGCTGCCCAAAAAAATTACACTGAATCAAATTGGAGCGATTATCGCCGAAACATTTAAAGGCAAAGATGAAATTGTGTGTTATCTGGGTTCAAACGCCGCCACACCGACAGCTTCGATTGAAGCCCTGACGAAAACCATAAAGGCCCGCGAACCCGAACTGCCATTTATCCATATGGTTCACCTGCTGTTACAGGGACCGGTGCCTTATGTTAAAGCGGGTTTGCAGGACCGGGTGATGGCCTATTCGATTTTTTCAGGAGGTGAGGTTCGCAAGGCGGCCAATGAGGGCCGCGCATTTTACCTTCCCTGTACGCTGGCCAATTTGGACAGTTTAATCGGAAAAGGACGAAAATATGAACCTGATGTGGTTTTGTTAAAGGTCTGCCGGAATGAGTTTACGGGTGAATTCAGTCTGGGGCTGTCGGTTGAAGCGCTTCATACCGCCATTGACCATGCCAAAGTGGTGATCGCCGAATTGGACCCCTCCATGCCGTTTACCCAGGGCCAGAGCGTGGTGGACGCTCAATCCATTGACTGTATCATCGAGGCGGGAGTTAAGCCGGTTTATGATTTCAGCGCGCCAGATTTTGAAAACCTGGCGCCTGAAGAAATTCGGATCGGTGAGCTGATCACCCGCCATTTCATCAAAGACGGTGTCACCCTGCAGGTGGGGATCGGCAAAATTCCCGACGCGGTTGTGGGCACTATCCGTAACGCGCAATATAAGGATCTTGGCGTGCAAACCGAGCTTTACGGTGACGGGTTGATGCTGCTGGAGCGAGAAGGTATTGTTACCAATCGCAAAAAGAAAGCCAATTTGGGTTACAGTACCACCAGCCTGATCATGGGCTCCAGAGACCTCTATGATTTTGTGCATATGCGCACCGGTGTTCAAATGCGCCCTTCATCCTATACCAACTCGGCGGAAATCATTCACAAAAACAGTCCCTTTATCTCGGTGAATACGGCCATCGGGGTTGATCTGCTGGGAAATGTCTGGGCGGATTTCATCGACCCGCGGCGCTATTACAGCGGGGTCGGTGGTCAGCCGGACTTTATTCGGGCGTTAAATGACGAGGTTTACGGCACACCGATTATCGCCATTAAAAGCATTACCCATCGGGGGGAATCAAAAATTACAAAATTGCACCCGCCCGGTATCGGTCTAACCGCCAGCGCCTTCGATGGTGTTGTGATTGTGACTGAATACGGTATTGCCGACCTGCGGGGGTTGACAACCGGCGAAAAAGCCATGGCGATTGCCCGTATTGCCCATCCGCGTTTCAGTGACGATTTCCAGCGCTACGTATTTGAAGATCAACTCTTCACCAAACCCACCGGTTATTCCCTGGATAAAATACCAAAGGGTGTTATCCTTTATGACGGCGCCATCAAGTTGCCATAAAATAACTTATCCATTAACGCTTTCGCGGCTGGAAGCCGCTCCCACAAGTGCAGCAAAAGACCGATTTGGTGGGAGCGGCTTCCAGCCGCGATTGAAGCAAAATGAATAATGACAATATGAGGGGAAAAAATAAATGCGGGCAAGAAATTATTTATCTGTCGTCTTATTATCAATATTGCTTCTGTGCTGCGCCGGCGGGAAGCCGAGGCTGGATGTCGCAGTTGAAACACTGCCGCAATATGATGCCCTTTTTTCCAACGAAGACGGTTGGACCGGTGCAGACGGCGCCTATTCGGTTGCCTTAAATCAACACACCGTTGCCTGGTTTTTCGGTGATACATGGGTCGGACAGATAAAAAGCGGCCGGCACGTGAATGCGACCCTTGTCAATAACTCAGCGGCCATCCAACACGGCAGGAGCCCGGCCGAAGCTGAAATGAATTTCCACTTTGGCCGCGCAGATGACGGCAGCCCCGCTGCTCTGATACGCCCGGCCGATGGTCAGGGATGGTTTTGGGTGTTTGACGGCGTAAGGACCGCAAAGGGGCTGTACCTTTTTTTAATCCAGATCGAACGAACCGCTGGAAATGCCGTCTTTGATTTTAGGGTTATCGGAACCTGGTTGGGCCATGTTGAAAATTTCACGGATGTGCCGTCCGACTGGCGGGTTCATCAATCTCGAATTCCCTGGTCAACGTTTTCGGAATCCGAAGGCATCCTTTGGGGATCGGCAGTTTTACAAATCGATAATGTCTTATATATTTACGGAACGACGGAAGATATCGGCACCACGGATCGTAAAAAGTATATGATTCTGGCGCGGGTGCCGGCGGAACGGCTGTCAGACTATTCCCGCTGGCGCTTTTATGCTGACGGCCGCTGGGTGTCGAATTTCAGGCAGGCGAGTCGTTTGAGCCCCAATATGCCTCATGAGTATTCGATAAGCTATCTTCCGGTGCTAAAGCAATATGCGGCTGTTTATTCCCAGGATGGATTATCGAAAAATATTCTGGCGCGGCTGTCCCCTGAACCCCAGGGCCCCTGGAGCGATCCGGTAAAGCTTTATCAGTGTCCGGAGGCCGAATGGGACAATTCGGTTTTCTGCTACGCTGCCAAAGCACATGCAATTCTTTCGCAACCCCCCGATCAGCTTATCATCACCTATATTGCCAATTCAGTGGATTTTAAGAAAACCGCAAATGATGCCCGCTTGTATCGACCCCGATTTTTAAGGCTGACGTTTGCAAAATGAAAACCGGGTTGAGTGAAAACGCTCAATCCGGTTTTCATTGTCATTGGTTATTCGTTATTGGTTATTTGAATTCGATGGTACCTT
>JASFIX010000307.1:0-5628 GCA_050122435.1 Desulfobacterales bacterium | reverse complement strand
ATATTTAATCAAAAAGGGGCTTTTTTAAATTATAAACTTTCATAGCTAACCGCAACACGACTGAATGTCAATTAAATAATTTTATACCGCATCATGCCGAACCGCAAAACGAAATCCAAAATTTTAAAACAACGCAGAAAACCTAAAAAGCGGCGATTTTTCCAAAAATTTTTTCTATGGCTGCTTCTTCTGGGGTTTATTTTTGCGATTCTGGGGGCATTGGGCGGTGTCGGCGTCTATTTTTACATCAGCAAAGATCTGCCTCATATTAACTCCTTAACCGAATATCATCCCTCCATCATCACCAATGTCTACTCGGATGACGGTCGCAAGATTGCCGAATTTTTTAAAGAACGGCGGATTATCAAACCCTTGGATGAAATGCCCGCAGCCCTGATAAATGCCTTTATTTCAGCAGAAGATGCTCGTTTTTACAAACATAAAGGCATTGATTTTTACAGCATTGTCCGGGCTTTCTTCAAAAACCTGGAGGCCGGCACCATCGTTCAAGGCGGCAGTACCATCACCCAGCAGGTGACCAAATCATTTTTGCTAACGCCGGAAAGAAGCTACACTCGCAAATTAAAAGAAGCCATTTTGGCCTATCGGATCGACAAGGCATTTAACAAAGACGAAATTCTTTATCTGTATTTAAACCAGATTTACCTGGGACATGGCGCTTACGGTGTGGAGGCGGCCGCGGAAAATTATTTTGGTAAAACAGTCAAGGATCTAAATTTGGCCGAATGCGCCATCCTGGCGGGATTACCGCAGGCGCCCAGCAAATATTCGCCGTTTAAACATCCGGAACGGGCTAAACAGCGGCAAATCTATACCTTAAACCGTATGGTGGATGAAGGCTATATTTCCAACATCCAGGCCACCGAGGCAATTAATACGGTTGTGGAGATTAAGCCTCGCCGCAATTGGTATATTGAAGAAATTCCTTACTACACCGAACAGGTCCGCCGCTATGTCGAGGAAAAATACGGCCGTGACGTTCTATACACTCAGGGGCTCAAGATCTATACGGCCGCCAGTATCGAGATGCAAAAAATTGCCCGGGAAGAGGTTGAAAAGGGTTTGTATGAACTGGATAAACGCCAGGGTTTCCGTGGACCGCTTCAAAAACTGGCCCCTGAAGAAATTGAGGCCTTTTCCGGTACGATTCAATCCGAACTGGACGACAGTCCGCTGCAAACCGGCCAGACCGTAAAGGGTGTCGTCATAAAAGTGGACGATAAAAACAAGGCGGTCACGGTTCGAATCGGAAATTTTTTGGGACAGATTACACTTGAGGATATGACCTGGGCCCGCAAACCCGACCTGGAGGTCGCTTACTATGAAACCAAAGTAAAGCGGCCAAGTGAAGCCTTGACTGCCGGCGATGTCATTTGGGTTAAAGTTAAAGAAAAAATAAAGGATTCGGATTTATGGCAGCTGGCTTTGGAACAGGAGCCTGTGGCCCAGGCAGCACTGCTGTGTCTGGAGGCTGAAACCGGATTCATCAAAGCCATGGTCGGCGGCCGCGATTTCCGTGACAGCCAATTTCACCGGGCGTTACAATCCCGGCGGCAGCCGGGTTCGGCCTTTAAACCCGTCATTTATGCGGCCGCTTTAGACAAGCAGTTTGAAGATGAACCCGATAGGTTTTATACTCCCGCCTCGATGATTATTGATTCGCCGATCGTATTTGAAGACGAAGAGCGGGATTTTACCTGGAAGCCAAAGAATTATAAAGAACGATTTTTCGGCCCCACCCTGATGCGCGATGCTCTGGCCAAATCACGCAATGTAGTGACGATCAAGATATTGCAGGACATCGGCATTGATTATGCCATCGAATACGCCCGTAAACTGGGAATTACCTCTGATATGGCCAAAGATCTCTCCATTGCCCTGGGGTCCTCGGGTGTATCGTTGCTGGAGCTGACCAAAGCCTATTCGGTGTTCGCCAATCAGGGGTATCTGGTTGAACCGGTATTTATCACTAAAATTGTCGACCGCGAAGGCAATGTGCTTGAAGAGGCAGCGCCGGAGCGCATCAAAGTCATCGAAAAGACGACCGCCTATCTGATGACGCACCTGCTGGAAGGTGTGGTCAAATACGGGACCGGTTGGCGCGTTAAGGCCTTAAACCGGCCGGTGGCGGGCAAGACCGGTACCACCAACAATTTATTTGACGCCTGGTTTATGGGCTATACCCCTCAGTATATCACCGGGACCTGGGTAGGTTTTGATGACGAGGCGCCGCTGGGAAAATCTGAAACAGGCTCACGGGCGGCAAGCCCGATCTGGCTGGGTTTTATGAAGCGGGTTCTGGAAGACAAGCCCCCAAAAATTTTCGAGGTGCCCGAAGGCATTGTCTTCACCAAAATCGATGCTGAGACCGGACTCTTACCGATTCCTGAATCCAAAGAAACCGTTTTTGTATCTTTTAAGGAAGGCACCGAGCCGATCGAATTCAGTAAAAGACCGGGCGATATTGCCGATACTGGCGAGTTTTTCAAGAAAGATCTTTAATCGGGTGTCAGGTGTCAGGAATGCAAAAGCTGACACCTGAACACTGACACCTGACACCTATTTGAGGCCAGTTTATTCCGGTATGGGATAAATGGCCTTTTTAGTGGCCATGTTGGTGGGCCATACGATCTGCAGTTGACCATTGAGCCATTGCACCAGGAAAGCCGGCAATTTATTTTGCTGGCTTTTATTTTTGTAGGAAACAAATTTAACCGGGCCCAATACGGTCATCAGGTTGGTTTTGGCCAGTGCATCCCGAATCTTTTTGGGTGTCGGTACCTTGGTGCGTTTCAGTGCGTCGGCAATTACGGTGATGCCGGCATAGGCCTCGGCCGCATGGTGGTCGGGTGAGGTCCTGTATTTGGCAATAAATTTTTCATTGAATGCGCTGGCGCCGCGGTAAGGCACCATGGGAGCCCAGATGGCGGTGCTTACAATATAATCAGATGCCTGTCCGGCATGCGTAACAAATTCAGGTTGATCAAAACCATCGCCCTGGCCGACAAGCAGTTTTGGATTTAACTTCAGGTCTTTGGATTGACGCACCAGCAATGCGGCATTTTTGGCATTGTCAGTGGCAGCGTATATTAAATCGGGATTCTTGGCCTTCACGCGGGTCAACATTGGTCTGAAATCAATGGTGCTGGCCTCAAAACCTTCCCTGATAACCGCCTTTAACCCCAGCTCGCCTGTCTTTTTGAAAAATCTTCGGGCGTTTGCAGCATCTCTAAACGAGTTTGCATGCACGATAGCAACGGTTCGAATGTCGCTGGCAACTGTTATTACAAAAGAGGCCACAGCATCCAATCGCTCACTCACCGGCGGATTCAACCTGAAGATGTGCCCCCAGCCTTGCTCGGTGATTTTATCCGCTGCTGCACTGTTTACCAGAAACGGGATTTTATTTGTTTGGGCGATGGAAATGGCCGCCCAGGTTGCCGTGCTTGAAAAGCCGCCCCCGATTACAAGGACCTTGTCCTGCTTGATTAATTTTTCGATGACCCTGTGTCCCACATCCGGATTGCTCTGGGTATCTGCCAATATCAGCTCGATCTTTTTTCCGTTTACACCGCCGACGGCGTTGACTTCCTCGGCTGCCATCAGAGCTGCCTTTTGCTGAATACGCCCAAATCCGGCCTGCCGGCCGGTGAGCGGCAGCATGACCCCGATTTTTAATGTGTTGGCCGCCAGTGCACTGGAAAGCATGATTCCGCTGATGAATGTAAATAAACTGAAAGCAATGACCGCTTTTTTCACCAAGTTTATCTCCTCGTCAAATTTTTTCTGACAAAAAAACATGAATAATTTTATGCCTGCGGGTTGCATCAGGGTTCAATCAGCTGATTTTGCATGGCAAAGCGAGATAACACCGCGTTGTTGCGCAATCCGAGCTTTTTAACCAGGCCATTTGCCACGCGACCATCATCGGCTTCAGCGACCACCTGCATGTCACCGCTTTCTTCGACATTGCGCCGGAGTCCGGCACGCACGATGCTGTGGTCGTCTGCAAAGCGTACTTTGATCAAAATTGAACCTTTCTAGTGCATCCACCAAGCCCAGGTCGTCTAGAACTCCGGGTTGCAGTCGAAACGCCATCCCGCTTACATCCTCGATGTTCTTATCGATCAGCCTGCACATTGTCAAGGCGCGTTCCACGGCTTTAGGGTCCGCTTGCTTCAAGCGCTCATACATCCAGCCTTATGTTCCATAAACCAATTGAATCCAGCTGACCGCCAATCGGCACTTTGAAATATACCCGGGTTACCCTCTAATTTCATACAAATTCCCATATGGTTTCGGCTTGACAATTTTTGATTGGTATCAGTATAAAGATTTATCGGTTCAAAAACAGCATTCCTCCCGAGACGCTTGCAGACCGCCCAAATGAGTTCAAAGGCCGAATGCGGCACTCAACAGCGGAGGAATATGCCCGGCGGTTCATTTTGTTCGCTATAGCTCATCCTCGCCTACTGCGACGATATTTTTGGAATCCGATACCGAACCGACTCCGCATTTTAGTGATTGGGTGTTTTCAAACCGGATGCTTTGCACCCGTTTACACCCGTACCGATTAAGGCGCTGCCGTGCTTTTTTTTTCCGCCTGGGGCGGAGTAATCCAAGCCACCCACTGCCGGGTGGTCGGTGACTCCGACAGACGGTGCCGGACCAGAATCGATCGACAATCCGCTCGATTTCCGAATATGACATTTTGGGTACCCCACGGGTTTCGAAATGATGGGGCGTGTCTGTTTTTCGCGGCATTAAAATCGTTTCATAAATTTGGCCATTAAAAAAGGAGAATATCATGAAAAAGGACGATCTTACCCAGGTAAAACATATCGGCGCTTTAAGAATGAAAATGCTCAACGATGCGGGGATCAATACCATCAAGCAGCTTTCTGAAATGCCGCAAGAAAAACTGACTCAGGTAAATACCATCGGTCCGCATTATGCGAAATTAATCAAGGCTGCTGTAGCGGAATCTTTTAAGAAAAAACCTGTGAAATCAACCCCAAAGGCAAAGGCAGTTTCCGTCAAAAAAAGGAAAACAGCGGCGGCCAATACGGTCTTAAACAATAGGATTATCGTGCTCAAAAAGCGCTTAAAACAAGCCAATGAAAAATTAAAGCCGCTGGACAAAAAGAAGTACCTGGAATTATACATTGATTTTAAGAAAAGATCCAAAACGCTTAAGACCCATCTTGGTCGTCTAAATAAAAACCAGGATGATCTTTCCCAAAAGGCTTCAAAAAAGATCATCAAAAATGCCGATGCCTTGAGTGCCACCTTAAAAAATGTGGGTAAAAAACCCAAGAAGAAAAAGTATGGACAGGTATCTCAGGAAATTCAGTCATTTTCTAAAATGCTCAAGAAGACTCTCTCCTAAATGAAAAAAATACTTTTGCTGGGAGATATTCATGCAAATTATCCGGCCCTAGAAGCGATTATAAAGTATATTCAGCCTGATCGGTTTGATTGGATTGTTAACACCGGTGATTTTACCGTTTACAGTACTTTTCCCAACGAAACGATTCAATGGTTTCGTGAGCGCAAAAGAACCATCTGCATATTGGGCAATACGGATCGAAAAATTTTAAGAATCCT
>JASFIX010000306.1:0-5630 GCA_050122435.1 Desulfobacterales bacterium | reverse complement strand
CCGTCTATCTCCTCTTTTCGCCGCCGGTTGCAGACCCCATCCAGAGTCCACAAAAGTGTTTTTCCCAAATACTAGCGTGATTGCCCTGATCACAACCTACTGAGATCAATGACAGGCCGGGATACCTGATCCGGCTAAACCGGCAACAGACCAACCCGTTAATCATTAACATTTCAGAGGAATAAAGGGGGTGAATATGGAGGAAAGACAATGGCACACATCGTATGCTCCCGGGGTCCCCAAAACCCTTGATTATGAAAAGTTGACCATGCCGGAAGCACTTACCCGCAGTGCGCAAAAATTCCCCGGCCATACGGCCTTAAACTACATGGGCAAAAAAATTACATTCAAAGAGTTAAACGGACGCGTCAATCAGTTCGCCAGAGCGCTTATGGATCTCGATGTCAGGCCGGGTGATAAAGTCGCGGTTTGCCTGCCCAATATCCCTCAGGTCATCATTGCCAATATGGCTATCTTTCGCATCGGGGCTGTTAGCGTTCAGAACAACCCCCTCTACACCGAAAGGGAGCTAGAATATCAGCTCAATGACTCAGATTCAAAACACGTAATTACCCTCACGCTTTTGATTCCGCGAATACAAAAAATCAGGGCCAATACTAAAGTTGAAAAAATTATCGGCTGTCACATCAATTCCTATCTGCCGTTCCCTAAAAAACAGCTTTTCCCCCTGGTAAAAAAAGACATGTACCGCAAGGTTGAACCCCAGGATAACGTGCTGGTCTTTTATGACCTGATCGCCCGTTATTCTTCTGATCCGTTGCAGGATCAAAGCAAATGGGATGAGCTGGCAGCACTCATATACACCGGAGGGACCACCGGTGTCAGCAAAGGTGTCATGCTCAGTCATGCCAACTTAAGCAGCAATGTCCAACAGTTCGCTGCCTGGTTTCCTGAATTGAACCCCGGTGAAGAATGCCTGGTGGGGAATTATCCGATCTTTCATTCGGCCGGATTTGCAACCATGCAGAACCTGGTTACCTGGCTGGGCTGGGAACACCTTATGGTACCGCGGCCCGAGCCGAAAATTAACATTGAATTGATTAAGAAATTTAAGCCGACGTTTTTGCCGGGGGTTCCGACCCTATTTGTCGGATTGCTGGCTGATCCCAATTTCAGAAAATTGGATCTTACATCAATCAAGGGCTTCTTTTCAGGCGCCGCACCCCTGGCAGCCGATACCATCAGAGAATTAAAAGATTTAACCGGTGCCACCATGTGTGAAGTCTATGGCGCCACTGAAACAGCGCCTTACGCAAGTGTGACACCCTGGGGCGGAACCGTTAAGCCCGGAACCGTGGGCGTCCCTCTACCGGATACGGACGTTAAAATTGTCAGCATCGATGATCCGGAAAAAGAACTCCCCCCCGGCGAACCCGGCGAACTCGTGATCAAAGGCCCTCAGATCATGATGGGGTATTACAAGCGCCCGGAAGAGACCGCAGACGTTCTTAAAGACGGCTGGTTTTACACCGGTGATATCGGTATGCTTGATGATGACGGCTATTTGTCGATTGTCGATCGCAAAAAGGATATGATCATTGCCGGCGGATACAATATATACCCGATAGAACTGGACGATGTCCTGATGGGGCATCCCAAGGTATTGGAAGCCTGCACCATTGGCGTGCAGGATGAATACCGTGGTGAAACCGTTAAGGCCTTTATTGTGACAAGAGAGGGAGAAACCCTGACGCAAGAAGAAGTCACCCAGTATTGCAAAGATAATCTGGCAGCCTACAAAGTCCCCAAAATGTTTGAATTCATCGACGAACTCCCGAAAAGCGCGGTCGGAAAAGTGCTCAGGAGAAAACTCAAGGAGATGGAGCTTGCAAAAATAAAATAAGTACGTCTATGGAGCCGCTTCTACCCGGCAGGGAACGTACCGGTGAACCGGCGTGCCCAGCGGATCGCGATGGGTGTTCTTGGTCAGGCGGTTGACATTGATACCGTATGTTTCACCATCAACCACCAGGCCGAAACCATGCGGCACCAGGACGGTTCCACGACGGACCTGAGTACTTACCTGCAGTTCCCCGACTTCGGTGCCTGCCTCAGTAGTCACTCGAACCTGCTGCCCGTCGCTCAAACCCATTTTTTCCGTATCTTCAGGGTTCAACGCCACCGTACAGGCCCGCTTGCCTTTGTTCCACTGCGGATTTCGCATCAGCGTATTGGCATTGTAATCCATGTGCCGGCCGGCATTCAGGATCAAAGGAAATTCAGCGGTCATTTTCAAGTCGGCCGCTTCACTTGCCGCCTCAAGGTTTTTGAGCTGCTGTTCCATTTCAGGAATGTACACCTCTATCTTGCCGCTCGGCGTCTTGATTCCGGCCATGGGATTATCCGTATCGGCCTGGCCCACCCATAAGCCCTGGGGCGTGTCCAAAAGGGTCTGGAAGATACGGTCACCAAGGTCAGGGCCCGGCTCGAAGCCCGCCCGAGCTGCGTGGGCGTAAAATGTCTTGGGCGCGGTCATCAACAGCCCCCAGAGAGCGGCCAGATTGGCACTGTCCCATTCCCGGCCCAGTGTCTTGGCCAGCACAAAAGGCATGGCGCGCATGGCCTGGGGTTCCTCGGCCGCCCAGGTGATCAGCTTGGCACCGAAAGTCAGGCGATCGCCTTTGGCGGCGTGATACAGCTCATCTGGAATATTGGGAATCAGCCCCAGTTTGTCGGCCAGCCGGGTGAATATTTGCCCCGCCTCCAGGCATTCACCCGGCGGATCAACCACGGGTCTGCGCATCTGAAAGAAAATCCCGGGGTAGGTCCATGGAAAGAAGGTGCCGTCCCAGCTTTCATAATACGTTCGGCACGGCAGGATGTAGTGGGCCAATCGGGCCGTTTCGCTCATGACGATGTCATTGACGACCAGCAGATCCAGCTTGGCAAAGCCCTCTTCATAAGCCGTTGTGTCCGGATAGGCCCGCAGGGGATTACAGGCGCTGACATGGACCGCCCGGAGGCGTTCGGGATGATCGCTTAAAATTTCCTCCGGCATGGCTCCGGGAGGGAAGGAACCGGCCGCTACCGGCGGGAAATCGGTGGCCATAGTACGCCAGGTCTTGGGATCGCGCTCGTCCGCATGTCTTCCCATTGGCGCTATCATTCCAGGTATGATATTGCCGCCGCGAACGCCGAACACACCGCATACGGCCAGGAGAATTGCCATCACATATGAATTGAGCGTACTGTGCCGCCCCATATAGATACCCAGGTCCGGATGAATGCACCACTGTTTGGTGGTCATGATTTCGCATACGCGGCGAACCAGGTCAAATTCGAGTTGGCAGACATCAATGGCAGATTTGGCGTCAAATCCCTCAAACCAGGGACGTATCGTATCGAATCCCTCCACATATTGGCGAAGGTAGTCTTTTTTCTCCCATCCTTCATCCAGGATAATGGATATCATGGCTTTCATTAACAAAGCGTCGGTTCCCGGCCGTAAGGCCAAATGGATATCGGCAATGGCCGCTGTTTCGCTCTTGCGGGGATCAACCACCACCAACATGCGATCCGGGTCCTTGGAGAATCCTTTCAACACTTTCCGGGCCTGGGGCATCTGGTGGCTCATCATACCATTCCAGCCCCAGCCCACCAGGACCTCGGTCTGATGTTCATCAGGAATTGCGACAAGGTATTGCTTGCCCAGCACACGGCCGTTAACCCACCAGGCGCCGCAGAACTCCTGGCCGGCAGAGCTGTAAAAATATCTGGATCCCATGCCGGCCAGCAGGGACAAACCGAATGCGCCTTCAAAATGGCCGCCCTGGGCGCTGGCGCCCATATACGCCAGACAACGCGGACCGTGCTCGTCCACCAGGGCCCGCATTTTGGCGGCGATTTCGTCAATGGCCTGATCCCATGAAATCGGCTCAAAACCATCGCCCACCTTTTTGAGCGGTTCGGTCAGACGCTCCTTGGGGTACTGGTGATAGATGACATTGAGTCCTTTGCGACAGGCATATCCCTCGCTGCGCGGGTTCGTTTTATCAGGCCGCACTTTCACCATGCGGCCGTCTTCGACCCGTACCTCGAGCCCACAGTTTTGAGCGCAAAGAACGCACCCGGTCTTTTTCCAATCGCCCATAGCAGCCTCCAGTATTTTACGGAAAATATTTTCACCGACAAATTTGAGCCACTCCGGCTGTTCCCCGGAGCCTTGGGTCGATGCGCAAAAATCCGTATTCATATGAATTTGATTTTTGTTGGTATATTTTGTCAAGCAATTTTTTTATGCATTTCCAAATATAAAAACCGTATGCAAAACGTCGCTTACGGTTTTTATCATTCATTTTTTTAAACGAAATGCTAAAAAATATATTTTGTATTAGGCCAACTTCGCCTTGAGGGCGCCCACCATGCTTTTCATATCGGTGGGATCACCGTTGGGGTGCAGCACGATCATAATCATCTGCCATTTGCCGAAAGGCGATTCACTCAAGGATGAAGAATACTGGCCGAACCCATTTGCATCCGTCTTAAACATGTAAGGCGCGGATCCAGCTCCGGTTTCATGCTTTTTGGGCTTCATATTCACAAACCAGACCGTGTAGACCGAATCGGGCTTGAGCCCTCGCGCCTGGATGCTTACGTAGTTATCATTGAAAAACGCCGTGCCTTTGGCAGCGGGATGATCTTTGATGGCATCCAATGTCAATTCGTGCCCGGTGCCCGCCATCGAAGAAATACTAAAGGCCAAGATCATTAATACAATCATTGACAATGTTATTTTATTGATATTTTTCATGGTATTCCTCCTGTTATCGCTTAATTATGATGTAAGCCTTTAATTATAATACCTTATTTTGCAAGTTGCGTTTAACCCGGTAAGATTTGGATCTTAAAATTCATCAAAAACGATTTGTTTGGCTTACACTATGGAAGTCGATTGGAAAAAAAGAAGCTTACAAAAAAAATAGGCTTGGGACAAAATTTGTTGTATGGTTGATTTGCTGATCCTTCTAATTAAAGAAAATAATCCGAAAGGCGTTTTGAAATGACATCTTTACCATCAAATCTTTCCAGTCAAATTATCGATAAGGCGAAATCTTTGGGCGCTTCATTAGCCGGTATTGCCGACGCCGGGCTTCTAAAAAAGTCGCCGTCTCACTTCATCTATCCCAAGATGGAGCATAATCTAGGTGTCGGCTCTCGTGAAACCGCAGAGGGTATCGAACTAGGACAAGTTGTTTGGCCGGCAAATGCCAAAGCGGTGGTTGCCATTGCTGTGGAACATAAGAAAGATGAGCCGCAAATGGATTGGTGGGATGGCCAGACAGGCACGCCCGGAAATCGAATTTTAATTCAAATAAACAATAAACTGTCCGACTGGGTGGAAGAAAAATTTGGCATCAAAACCCACAAACTGCCCTACCATGTTGAAAAAGGCGGCATTTTTTTAAAAGATGCGGCAGTGATGGCAGGATTGGGTTGTATCGGTAAAAACAATTTGCTGGTCACACCGGAATTCGGCCCGAGAATTCGCCTGCGGGCCATGATTCTGGAATCGGAAGTTGAACCGACCGGCCCGGTTCAGTTTGATCCCTGCGACGGCTGCAAGGAACCGTGTCGAAAGGTCTGTCCCCAAAAGGCTTACGGCGATATCG
>JASFIX010000305.1:0-5630 GCA_050122435.1 Desulfobacterales bacterium | reverse complement strand
CAACCGGGCGGATAAAAAATATTGATGTTGAATACCCGCGTAAAGCTTGGGCAAAATCACTTACGGCAGTGTACAGGCACCAAATATCACAAATCCAACGTCATCGCCGGAGGCGGTTAACACCGTTTTGCCGGTGTCTTCAGCGATGGCCAAACTCCAGCCTAAACCGTCCCTTACACCCTCGATACCGTCTTCTGCACCCTGGATGATGAGTTTGCCATCAACTTTTTCGGAT
Source organism: Desulfobacterales bacterium (assembly GCA_050122435.1). Taxonomy (GTDB): domain Bacteria; phylum Desulfobacterota; class Desulfobacteria; order Desulfobacterales; family JAHEIW01; genus JAHEIW01. Next base: position 5,395 of record JASFIX010000305.1, on the reverse strand, counting down.
CTTTCGATCATTGTACTTCTTTTGCTCCCATCGGCGTGGGTTGCACTGATTTCTTTCTTTTTGAAATCTATTTTTAAAAAACGCGGGATACCAACATCTTCGGCGCTTACCTGTTGACATTTCCCGCCAGGTCCGCACTCAGTGATATCTATGACCGCGCAGATCAGCTCTTTGGAGCCGTCAAAATTACCGGCCATTGCCGCTGTGGATATCAGCCAGATCGATATGAGGATTAAACTGCATATTTTCATTTTATTCATAGTGATCTCCTTGTATGCACTTTTGTGCTTTGCATATTCAGCCTTCTATAGTTCGCAATCTTGGCTTGATCGAAGCGGATTCCGAAATCCTATTTGACGGTATAGCCGCGGCCTGTCATGCATGCCGCGAAGGCGCGGTTGTATTCGTTGCGAGCGCGAGTATAATTATTTGCCTGTTCCCGTTCCCATTGATTGCGTGCTCGCTCTTCTTCTTTTCTTTGATTTTCTCTTCGCATTCCCCCGACTAGGGCCCCGCTGCCACCACCAATGAGGGCACCTCTGCCGGCGCCACTTCTACCGCCTAAAATACCACCGACGATTGCACCGCCTGCAGCACCAGCAACCGCGCCGCGTCCTGCTCCTCCACGCTGAGCCTGTTTCTGTGGCGGTGCTGAAGTTGCTGTGGGGGTTTGCATGGGGTCGAAGCCGGTTTGGTCCCGGGCCCATCGATAACATTGAAATTCATCCTGCTCCATTTGCTCCTGGCTCTGGCCTTCGGCGGGATATACGATCGGATCCTGCGCGAAAACCGGGCCGGGAAGAAAAATTGCAAAATATGCCAGGAGAGCAAAAAAAATCACCTGTTTCATAGGATGGCTCCTTTCGTTTTTAGATCTTCGTAAGTTCATCTCGATTTTCAAATTTATAATTAAATCTAAACCTCAAAAGCAGTGATTTATGATCAAAAGCGAATTATCCTTATTTTTTACGCCGGAGGAACAATAAAAAAGGGAATTTAACGTAATGAAATATAAACATCTTTTAAGACCTTACAAGAAAAAACAAAATTGGCAAGATCATCAAAAAAAAGATCTTTGCTCACCATTTTGTGGATGCAATTCAGTTCTATGGATGGTTCTAAAGCTTGATATTAAAGCGGCCATGCGCCGCAGGCGGGCTGAATTCCCACTCGTTTCCCAACAAACTGACGAACCTGAATAATCCAATAAATCCTGCCTGCCAGGTCGTCTTGTCCTGCCGAAGTTTCTTGACCGCCATAGCTTCAGCGGTGGCGGTTAACGAAAGCGGAAGCTTTAGCGCAGGCTGAATAAAAAAGGATCACTTCAAATGTTTACCAATCCGGCCAGCGCCACTGCTGGCGTTCCTCGGCTGAGGCCGGTGTTGCCAGAGCCTCCGGTTCGAGCAGGTCCCCCCAGTTGGAACGTTTCTTCATTTCATCAATATTCTCTTTGGATACAAACAGCTGACCTTCGCGGATCTGCCAGCCGCCGCCAAGGGCCTTATACATGGCGATTAGATTGATAATCACATCTCCCCGGGTTTCGGTCCATATATCCTGCTGGTCGGTTAAAAATCGCTGGGAATCCAGAACACGCTGGTAATCGACCAGGCCTTCTCTGTATTGAAGCATGGAAAGATCCACCGACCGCTGGGAGGCTTTGACACTGTCCTTTAAAAAACCGGCCTCCTCCTGACTTCGCAAAAAACCCACCATCGAATCTTCCACTTCCTGCTGGGCTCTGAGCACGGTGTTCTCATAGTTGACGATCAGTTGCTGTAAAAGGGCATCTTCCACGCGCACCTGGTTGTTGATGCGGCCATAGTTTAAGATGTTCCAGCGTATAGACGGCCCGCCGAAGAATTCAAAGCTGTCGGCTTCAAACAGGTCGCTGAAACTGCTGCCACTCCGGCCACCGCCCTTTGTATTCCTACTACTGCTGGTGAGCAGCCCGAAAGATCCGAACAGTTCAAAGGCCGGATAGAGGTCGGCTTTGGAGACCCCGATTAAAGGCGTCTGGGTGGCAATTTGATATTCGGCCAGCTGAATATCGGGTCGGCGCCGCATCAATTCCGCCGGAACGTCTACCACGATTTCCGGCGGCGCTTTGGGGATGAGCTTAGCACCACCGAGCACGTGATCGATTTCACCGGGCAGCTTGCCCAGCAGCACGGCCAGTGCATTTTTGGCCTGGCGGACTGCGGCTTCAAAACGCGGAATGAAGGCCTCGGTGTTTCTTAACAACGATTTGGCCTGGGCCACATCAAGCTCGGTGACTGCACCGGCCTTGAAACGGATTTCAGCAATTTCCAGGGAGCGCTGCTGGATTTTTACATTTTCTGTGGCAATCTCGAGACGTTCTTGAAATGTACGCAGCAGAACATAGGTACGGGCCACCTCGGCGCTCAGGGAAACCAGAACATCGTCATAACCGGCGATAGATGCCTCCAGATTGGCCACACCGGACTCCACTGCGCGCCGGAATTTTCCCCATATGTCCACTTCCCAGGCCACATCGAATCCGGCATCATATTGCCAGAAGGAGTCATCTGCCCCTAAGCTATTGGGTGCATTTTCGCTCAGGCGATTGTATTGGGCACCGCCTCTTCCCTGTTGCTGTTGGGGATAGACATTGCCAATCAGCACGCCCAATTGGGCCCGGGCCTGAAGAATTCGAATTCCGGAAATCTGCAGCGGCAGGTTCTGCTGGTAAGCCTGCTCAATCAGGCTGTTGAGCACGGGATCATTAAATACCGACCACCACTCTTTGTAGTCTGAAGCCTTGGTTTTGATTCCTGGATCGCGGGCCTCCATCCATTCTGTTTCCACCGGCGCCTCGGGCTTGACAAAGTCCGGTCCGACCATTGCGCATCCGGTGGTCAAAAGAATCGTTGCAATCAGAGCGCCAACAAGCAGTCTGCAAAAATTGCCACAACCTTTGCCGAAAAGTGTTTTGTAAAATGAATTCGATCCCATAAAAATATCCTCATTGTCATGTTTGAGTGGTCTGGTGATGGTTTGATCCTTTCAAACTTATTCGTATAATATGCAGTCCAATGGAAACCAATATTCGCCGCCGACCGCATTCCTGAAATCGTGCCGGTTAGTTCCTGGTGTGGGTAGGCAGGTTTATGGGTTCCTAAAAACCTTATCTAACGCTTAGGCACCTTTACCCGAAAAAACACCGTATAGATTACCGGTGCGACCGCAAGCGTAAGCACGGTACCGGCAGCCAGCCCGAAAGCAAGGATAATGGCCAGCGAATAAAACAGCGCATCCTTTGATATGATCAGGGGCATCACGCCCAGGATGGTCGTAATGGTGGTCATTACAATCGGGCGAAAGCGTGATACGGCCGCCATGACCACCGCATCATAGGCCTCGCGGCCAGCTTCCCGCTCGGAGTCAATTTTATCGATCAGCACAATGCCGTTGTTGATAATAACCCCGGCCAGGCTGAGCAGTCCCAGCATTCCGAAGAAATCAAAGGGCGCCCGCATGACATGCAAACCGATAAAGGCGCCCACAAAAGCCAGGGGGATGGTGATAAAAATGATCATGGGTCGCCGAATCGAATTAAACTGCCAGACCAGAAGCACCACGATACCGAAGAAACAATGCGGCATCCAGCGGGTGAGCTTTCCCATGGTCTCGGCCTGACTTTCCAATTCACCGCCAACCTCCCACCAGTAGCCTTCTTTTAGGTCGAGCTCTTCGATAAAAGGTTTAGCGGCCTCCAGTAACTCGGGCGCTTTCAGGTATTCGTGCTTGGCCTCGATCGTCACGCAGCGCTCCTGGTTGCGCCGCGAGATACGGCTAAAATCCCATTGTCCGCGGATGTCCGCAATCTGGGTCAGCGGCACGCTGGTGCCGTCTCGCGGTGAGCGCACCATCACATTCCAGAGGTCACTGAGGACCTTGCGTTCCTCGATCTCCGAGCGGGCGATAACCGGGATGGCCACATCCAACTCCCGGTAATCGGTAACTCTAACCCCGTCCATGTGCGACTGCAGCGACAGGGCGGTTTCTCTGGAGGTCACACCGGCACGGCGGGCCCGTGTCTGGTCCACAACGATATGGGCCTTGAGGACTTTGTTCTCCCAGGTATTGCGTATATCCAGCGCACCCGGCATGTCTTTTAATCGGGCGGCAAGCTGTTTGCCTTTTTCGAAAATATAGGCGGGATCCAGGCCGTATAAGCGGATTTCCAAAAAGCCGGGCTCCTCCGAACCCAGCCACATCTGCTTTACCCGGCCGTTGGCTTCCGGAATGTGATCGATAAAATACTGCCGCACCCGCTCGACGATTTCCGGAACCGGATCGGGGGACTCGGTGTTGACAATCACAAAAGCCACATGAGGATCCGGGTCCAGGGGTGAAAGCACCAGGAAAAAGCGGGGCCCACCGGTGCCCACATAGGCAATGGTGCTGGTGATTTCCGGGTTTTGTTCTTTATCAGCCAGCCACGTGGTCAATTGCTGGACCACTTCATCGGTGCTCTCGATCCGATAGCCGGCCGGCAGGTCGACGTAGACCAAAAACTGGTTGCGCACACTGGGTCCGAAAAACTCTCGCACCAGCAGCGAGGCAATGAATCCACCGAAAATAATGACACCAGCAGCCCCGACGATTACGATGAATCTGAGGCGAAGCATTTTTTCCAATATTTTAAGATAGATCCGGTAAAAGCGTCCCGAATAAGCATCCATTTCGTTTTCATCTTTAGAACCGTCGGCTGATGGCGAGGTCTGCAAATCCTTTTTTTTTGGAGGCTTGACTTTCATAAACCAGAAACACATGACCGGTGTCATGTACATTGACAGAAACCATGAGGACAACAGCAGCAAAATGACCACCATCGGCAAAGAGAAGGCATACTCGCCGGTCTGGCCGTCAATCAATAACATGGGCAAGAATGCGAAAATGGTGGTCAAAGACGAGGTTAATAGCGGAATGGCCAGCGTCTTTCCAGTGGCCAGACAGGCTGCATTTCTTTCTTCACCGCGTTCAAGCCGGGAACGGATATCTTCGGCGATGACAATGCCGTTGTCCACCAGCATCCCCAGGGCGATGATCGATGATGCAATCGACACGCGCTCCAGTTCGATGGCAAAAAAGCGCATGCTGATCAGCCCCAGCAGCATGGTCATGGGCACAAAGGAGCCCACAATCAACCCTGTCCGCACCCCTAAAAACAGCATCACCACCACCAGGACGATGACCAGGGTCTGGTAGACGTTGCTGAGTCCGCCGGCCACGGCGACTTCCACCAGGTCAGGCTGAAAGGTGGCGTATTCCAATGCATAACCGATGGGAAGGTAAGACTCGAGGTCTTCGAGTTTGCGGGTCAGACGCTGACCGAAATCCACCGAGTTGACTCCCGGTGTGATCGATA
>JASFIX010000304.1:0-5632 GCA_050122435.1 Desulfobacterales bacterium | reverse complement strand
CGGGATATCCAGCAAAATGCCTTTGACCGGCATTTCGGGTTTGCCCACCTCCCGGGTGTGGCCGTGGATATAGTCGGCAATGCGCAAGCGCTCGAATTCCTCACCGCCGGCATTGACGACCTCGGTGTCAAAACTATCGGTGTCAAGCTCCAGGGTCATCCCGGTCTCGTCTTGGTCCAGGATCTGCACCCCGGGGATCAGGGTTTTGCTGCCGGAAGTGTGCTGGTGTTCGATTTTACGGTTTTCCAGCCCGTCTAAAATACCGTCGCCGTCGCTGTCGGGATTAAAAGGATCGGTGCCCAGCTCATACTCCTGCTGGTTGGTCAGCCCGTCGTCGTCGGGGTCGATATCGGCATCATTGACCCAGGGATTCAGGCCGTGGGCGATCTCCCAGTCATCGGCAATGCCGTCGGCGTCCCAGTCCACACAGACCGGACCGTGAAAGGTGCGTTTGCCCGAGGCATCGAGGTCTTCCAGTTTGTAGTAGTAAAGCGTGCCCGGAGTGACGGCCGTGTCCATAAAGCGGTAAGATTTGCCTTTGACCGAAAACTCCAGCCCCGGAATCAGGTGGTCGTTGAGCTTGATAAAAGGGCCGTCCGGGGATGTGCTGCGGTACAGGTTGAATCCCAGGTTGCGAATCTCCTGGGCGGTCTGCCAGTCGACCCGCACCGAATTGCCGTCGCCGGCAGCGCTAAAGGAAACCAGGGTCACGGCGGTGGCCGGCTCCAGGACCCCCTCGGCATAGACTGTGTAATTGTCCAGGTCGCCGCTGCCGGAGTTAACGAGCTTGAAACAGTAATTTCCCTCACTGGTGGCATTGCTGGTGGCCTGGATCGAAAATTCGATTTCGGTGAATCGGGATCCAGCTAAGGTGATGCTGTCGGTGGTGTTGGAGTTATCTTCCTGCTCACCGTCGGTCCAGGTGTAGCCCACCGGGTCGGTTAGGCCGGTGACCGAACTGCTGGTGGCCGCGCCGTCGACCAGCTGGGAGCCCACGATCTGAAAGTCGCCGCTGGTGTCGGTGGGCACGGCGCTGTAGGTACCCGAACTGCAGGTCGCGGTTTCGGCGACCTGCAATTGATAGGTGACTGCCGCACTCTGACCGCCCTCGTTGGCCACCAGAAAGCGGAGACGATGGATGCCGGTGGATTTCTGGATACCCCACAGCTTGGTGTCTTCGCCGACCCCCGCCACCCAGGTAGCAGTGGTTTCGGTGCCGTCATCATTGCGCCAGCGGTAGTGGACTTGGTCCAGATAGGGCGCTTCTACGTAGGTGGCGATGCCGGCGGCATATTTTTGCCTGGGGTTGGTGCCGCCGGCATTGTAGCTTCCGGTCGCTGATACGATCTGGTACTGGGAATTGAGGGTGATGTTGGTTGTGCCGGCCTCGGTCAGTCCGGTCCAGCCGCTGCCGTGGACGAAGTTGTCTGAGGTTGGTCCTTGGACGCCGATGGCGCCGATCAGAAGCTCGTTGGGTGCGGTGGTCGTCACGCTGCCCGATGTCATGGAAGTAGAATTGCCAGTATTTGAAGTCGCCTGATCGAGGGTACTGGATGTGGCCAGCCCGCTGAACTCGCCGGCATAAATATTACGATCCCCGATGGATGGGTGGGTTACCTGAATCCACTGGCCGCTGGAAAGGGCTGAAACATTATGGGCTGCGCACACCACCGTACGGACGGCGTTGTTTAAGCTAACATCCACATCAACGCTGTAGCTGTTTCCGACCTGATCCGCACAGCCGACGGTTCCGGTTTGCTCATTCATGGCAAAGGTGATGATAATGCTGTTGCCGGCGGTTACTCCCCCGGCCGGCACAGTCAGCGAAATACTGGTTCCGGTTGTTGTTAAGGAATTTGTTCCAATATCTTGAACTTTTGTGATGGCACTATAAGCTGGACCTGCCATGCTAAGACTGATGACAGCAAAGAATAGTGCTGTGAATACAGGGCGCAACAGCTGTTGTGAAGAAAATAGACTTTTTTTCGAACGGATTATTTCGGATTTTAAGGCCGGCATGCAGGCAACAAAACACCCCAGCCCAGCCAGGAGCCCGAGCAGCCAGTCGCCGGTTTGGCATCTGCGAAGTGCTGCGTTATGTTTGAAGCTGGGTTGCATGCTTTGCCTGGGAAGCTCCCTAAATCTTCATTATCCGGAAGTCGTTATTGTTTTTTCTCGTTTAAGCCTTTTGGTTTTTAGCCATATCGAGCTGTCAAAATCTAAAAGCCCGAAATCTAATTTGCAGGCATCGTGCCAAACTGGGCGAAATTATTTTACAAATAATTACAGGTAATTATGTAAAGATGAACTGGGCTTGGCATTAAAGCGGGCAAAATTGTGGATTTTGACCCAAAATATTGTGGAAAATAACGCAGAATCGGCAAAATTTTCCATTTAAATTCAATATGTTCAAGGTTCAAAGGTTCAAAGGTTCAGGGTTAGGGGTGCTAAAAAGCTGGACAATGAAAATTAAAACTGGAACGGCAGGAAAAGGAATAGAGGGCGTATGGATTGATATTTTTTAGGCGGTGCCAAATATTTCGTTCTCGATTTGGCCCACCGATTCCTTTACTTCGCGCATGATACGGCTCAACCCATCCTCATCCAGGGCTAACAATTCCATGACCATATCGACGATTGAATCGGGCAGACTGCCGGTCCCGTTACCATTGCTGTCCATTTGGGTTAAGTTGTCCGCGGCATAAAGAATAAATGCGAGGTCATCGTCGTGGTCCGGATTTAAGTGATGATGATGTCTGATGGCTCTGGTAACTGCTCCAGGAAACTTCCATTTTTTGCACAATTCAGATGCGACCTCGGCATGGTCGAATCCTAAAATCTGTTTTTCGGCCTTAAAATGGGGGTCCGGGCTGTTTCCCAGATAGTCTTTGAATGCATCGTTTCTGCTGAAGATATGCTCGTCAAGAACTAATTTGCCCACATCGTGAAACAGCCCGCATAAAAACGCTTCATTGGCCAGGGATGGGCGGATTGCTTCTGCAATTTTTCTGGAACCCATGGCGGCTGTCAATGAATGTTGCCATAGTTCCCTGGGGTTCATGCAGTAGGCTTTCAGCGATTTGCCGAAAAGCGTGGACGTAGCGGCTGCCATGATAATTTCAGCGATGACGTCAAGTCCGAGCATGAGACTGGCTTGCCTGACGGAACATACCTTATTTTTGAGGCTGTAATATGCCGAGTTGGCCACATTGAGGATGTTTCGCGTGATTTCCTGATCGGTTTCAATAATGTCGGAAAGCTCATCGAATCCCGAATTTGGATCAATTAACAGACGTTGCGCCTTCAACACCACCTGCGGCATTGGAAGCAATCCATCCAGATTATTAAAAATCTTTCTTTTTAAGGTGCTGCCATAAAGAGGTTGTTTGGGCATTGTTAGGGTTTGCATTTTCCATCACCTTTACCTGATAAAAGGCGATCTTTTCCTTTATCGCCATACAATGGAAATGCAGGGTTCATGCCAGAAAGCAAACCTGAAAAAATATAAATGAATATCAATATGTTGTCTTGTTTTATGTCTAATTGCCAGCTTGTCGGGGGAATTCTTATTTGAGGCATTTAACTCAAAATTTTGTGGAAAAACACACAATAAAGGGCCTATGGCCCTATTAATTTTGGATTTTAGATTTTGGATTGCTGAATTTAGAGGTGAAGAATTAATGTGGAGCCGGCCGCTATCGTACCGGCTCGTTAGGTTTTCGGCGTGTGGATTTGCTGGGGTTAATCCAGTATTTTGAAGCCCTGCTGATCAAAATGTCGATCGTATCCAAAAACAGCCTCCAGCTTGTAATGTCGCATGGTGATAAAGCTTACACAATCGACCAGGCTGAGTTTTTTTCTGCCCAGACTGAGCCAGAGTTCAAAAGCCAGGTTGTGCCTCGGTTCATCGATCCATAAGATATCTACGAGTTCTAAAATGTCGCTGGTGTAAAGATGGGCCGCTTCGAAACCCAATCGATTCTGCAACAGGGCCAGCGTCTCGATGATAATGTAGTTGGTGGTTTTAAGGTAGACTTCTTCATCTAAAAGAAGGCCCCATAACTTCTTTGCCTTTTCATGATAGCTGTCAGAGCGATCCATCAAGGCATAAAATGCCGATGTATCGATAAATGCATTTTCAATTTTCATTGCGATCCTCTTTGGCATAGGCTTCGGCCAGATAATCATCATGGCGCTCAGAAACATCAGAAGTACCCGAGGAAAAACGGCCAACAGCTTCCAGGGCTTTTCTTTTTCTATCTTTGGGGAGATGCTCTTCGTGAGTCCGGTAGAATTTAATGCTCTCACGGATTAATTGAGACACAGAGATCCCCCTGGATCTTGCTTTTGAACGCAACCATTCCATCTGTTCTTCTTTCAGCTGAATTTGTGTTCGCAACATCTTTATACCTCTATGATGTAATGATGTATATATGAATACATTATAATACATCTTTAAAAAATGATGTCAAGTGCCAGTGCCAAAGAACAGCAATCGTTTGGGAGATGTTCAACCGTTGTGATTGTTCTGCTGCGCTCGCAATGACCTGCAAATGCTATATACAGTCATTGCGAGGAGTTGGAAAAAGGCGGACAACGAAGCAATATTTTGGTAAATCTCACCTTGAATTGCCGGGGATGTTAGTATTGGGGAACTATTCGAGATTATTTTGATTCTTTAGGGAAGTAGTTGACCTCTTTTATGCCTTTAAAATCTTGATCCTGGGCCCAAAGGACAGCCTCATGGGCTCGGGCCGTCGCCAGGATGATGCTGTCGGCCATTGGTATTTTATATTCAAAGCTTATCTTGGCCGCCTGAAGTGCAAGATCGTCGGTCAGATTAATGGTGGTTCCCTGCTTCATGAGGGCAATGGTTTCTAAAGCGGCATCTTCGCCGCGCTGTTGTAAAACAGCTTTGAAGACCTCGTAAATGCAGATGGTGGGCACGATTAGATTGTCGGTATCTTCCAATGGAGCCGCAAAATGATCGGCACCGGGAGCGTCCGCAAGGTACTCAAGCCAGGCTGAAGAATCGACGACATTCATATGCGGTCAGACTCCCTGTCAATTTCAGTGCTGATTCCCTCTAAAAAACCACGCATCTCCGAAATCCGCTTCAAAGGAATGAGTTCGATTCGATTGCCATAAACCAGGACCTGAACTTTTAACCCTGGCTTCAATTTAAGCGAATCTCTGATCTTACGTGGAATCACGATTTGAAATTTTGGTGAGATCGTTACGGTTTCCATTTACAGATTTCCTATCGATTGATTATATATTTTACAATAATACGATCGATAACAAATGTCAAGCCCTCAAAAATGGCGCTACTCTCCATTGCTTTTCGCGGCGAGGACGCCGCTCCCACCGTGCGAATGACCATCATTTATGCTGTGAAATCTGACGAAAGTTTTGGTGGAATGTGATGCACTTTGGTGCAGGTAGATTGTTTTGACTGATTTTAGATACCTGTCCCTCGAAATACGAAATCTATTTTGCGGGATCAGAAAATCAGTCCAAGAAAATTTTTCTCTGCGCCCTTTGCGTCTCTGCGGTGGGTACGCTCTTAAGGGGCGCTTTCGAACTTCTGGCGGCGGTAGCGGAATTTGTCGCGGGTCAGATTGAGCAACAG
>JASFIX010000303.1:0-5634 GCA_050122435.1 Desulfobacterales bacterium | reverse complement strand
TCCTGCGATTTCTCGATTTCCGGGATAAGTGCACCCAAACCTCTTCCCAGAGCCCGTTTTTTGCGTTTGGCCGGGCCGCTGGCAGACGCTTTCTCGGTGTTTTTCTTTTGCATTGCATTCCCCGCTCTAAGTTATTTGTTATCCGTTACTTGTTATTCGTATAACCAATAACCAATAACAAATAACCCCCGATTGAGTTTCAGCTCAATCGGAAATGGCATCAGGTTGTTATAATTTCTCTGGCCAGCTCAAAATAACTCTGGGCACCGGCAGATGTGGCATCATACAGCAATATGGGTTTTCCGAAACTGGGCGCCTCGCTTAACCGAACGTTTCTAGGTACCATGGTCTTAAAAACCAGTTCCTTGAAATAGTTTTCGGCTTCTTCGGCCACCTGGTAGGCAAGATTGGTGCGTTTATCAAACATGGTTAATAAAATACCGGCAACTTCTAAATCTGGATTCAGATTGCGCTTAATGCGTTTTATCGTGTTGAGGAGTTGCCCCAGGCCCTCTAAAGCGTAATACTCGGCCTGTAGCGGTATCAATACCGAATGCGCGGCGGTCAGGGCATTGACTGTCAGAAGACTCAAGGACGGCGGACAGTCTAAAAAAATATAGTCAAATGAGTGGTTTAGGCCGGAAATCAAGTTTTTCAGGGCCTTTTCACGATCGGGTTTGGACATCATTTCGACTTCAAAGCCGATCAGTTCGACATCAGCCGGAATCACTTTCAAGGTAGGAATTTCACTGTCCACGATCAAGCTTGACGCGCCGGCCCGGCCCAGCATACCGTGATAAAGTGTTTTTTCCAATCGGGAGCGATCGATGCCGAGTCCTGAAGTCGCATTTGCCTGAGGATCGCAATCGATCAGCAGCGTTTTTTTTTCGGAAACCGCCAGAGCTGCTGCCAGATTGACGGCGGTAGTTGTTTTACCGACACCGCCTTTCTGGTTGGCTATGCAGATGATGTGAGCCATAATCCGGTTCCTCTAACATAAAAACTAGGGTTTGAAAAGAATTTTAAAATATGGCACTTTAAGATAATCTATCCATTGAAAATGATCGGTTGGCATTGACCGGCTCATTGCCGGGAGTGTTTTTATTTCGAATTAATTTGGAGTGTTGGAGTATTGGAGTACTGGAGTAATGGGTAAAAGACGGCTATGTCCCTACAACGCTCCAATGCTCCATCACTCCAGTACTCCAAGATTGTAAAAATTGAAAATATTGGACAGCCTTGTGTTTGCCGTCTTAAATGTTATAATACCGAAACCTAAATTATTTAATTGATTGAATACCAATGATTCGAAAATTCATATATATCTGGATTGCAGTTTTATTGTTGTCGAGTCAGCTAAACCCCCGGGGTGCCTATAGCCTGACCGTGAGTGAAGAAGAGAAACTTGCCCGGAGCATCCTGGGGCACATTTATCGACAGTATGAAATTATCGATGATCCGGCAATTGTGGATTACGTGAACAAGGTCGGTTATCGCATTGTTGAGGGTCTGGAAGAACCCCTTTTCAATTATCGATTTCACGTTATCAAGGTAGATTCGTATAATGCCTTTGCCATTCCGGCCGGTTATATTTTTGTTAATAGCGGGTTACTGGCCGCCATGGACAGTGAAGAGGAGCTGGCCGGCATTCTGGCCCATGAAATTGCCCATGTAAACGCGCGCCATATTTCCCAGCGAATCGAGAAATCCAAAAAAATCGGCTGGGCGACCATGGCGGGCGTGGCCGCCGGTATTTTGATTGGAGCAGCCGGCGGGGGGGATGCGGCCCAGGCTGTTACTACAGGCAGCCAGGCTGCCGGAGCAGCCGCCCAATTGTCCTATAGCCGCGATAATGAAATTCAGGCCGATCAGCTGGGCCTGATCTACCTGACTAATGCCGGCTACGGCGGCGAAGGCTTGCTGAAGATTCTAAGAAAGATGCGCACCAAACAATGGTTCGATACCGAACAGGTGCCCACTTACATGAGAACTCATCCGGCGATTGATGATCGCATTATCTATCTTGATGGGCAGATTGCCGCCGCACCGAACACGACCAAAGCCAGATCTCCAGAAGCCTCTGATGAATTTGCCAGGGCCCACACTTATCTGATTACCCGTTATGGCGATGAAAATCTGGTTTTAAAACACCTTCAAAGCGAGCTTGAGAAACATCCGCAGGAACCGATGGCCCATTACCGCTACGGGCTTATTCTGGCCCGGGTGGGCCGCAACGACGAAGCCATTGCACATCTCAGAACCGCAATGGAAAAACGGGCGCTGGATCCTTATATCCTGAGGGATTTCGGCAGGGTTTATTATCTGGATGGGCAGTATCAGCAATCAAAAAAAATGCTGATAACGGCTCACAACAAAATTCCGGATGATGCCGAATGCGGCCTGTACCTTGGTCAGACCTATATGGAGATGGGGTTGTTTGATGAAGCGTCGCCTGTTTTACAGGCGATTGTTAAAAAACATCCCGGTTTTACTGAGGCTTACTACACTTTGGGGCAAAGTCTGGGCAAACAGGGAAATCTGGGGGATGCGCACTATTACCTCGGTATCTACCACACCCGCAAAGGAGATTACAAGACCGCGGTGGTCCAATACCGGAATGCGCTCAAATATGTCAAGGATCCTGACAGACGCGCAATAATAGAGAAGCGCTTAAAAAAGTTCGAGAAAGCACTGTCCAAAAAACGCTAACTGCGGTCAAAATGGGAAAACTGCATCGAAAAGGTTCCCCGGCCCTGAGTCGCAGAACGCAGGGTTGTTGAATAGCCGAACATCTGTGACAGCGGTACGGTTGCGTTGATCACCTGGGCCCCGCTTTTGTGTTCTATGGATTCTATTTTCCCGCCTCTGGAATTTAGATCTCCGATAACATCACCCATGAAGGCCTCGGGTACAAAGATCTCAGCAGTCATTATCGGTTCCAGCAAAAAGGGGTTGCCGGCGGTCATGGCCTCTTTACATGCCATTGAGGCACTGACGGTATAGGCCAACTCGGTCCCAAGTGATTCCTTATAATTGGTATTCACCAGTTTAACCGCTACGTCCACCACGGGATATCCCATCAGCGATCCACTTTCCAGGGATTCCAGAACCCCTTTTTCAAACGCGGCGATCAACAAATCCGGCAAAACATCCGTCGAGATTTGGCTGATAAATTTATTGCCGGTTCCCCGGGGCAAAGGCGACATTTCCACTGAAACTTCGGCAAAATGGCGCTGGCCAGCGATTTCTTTATCAAAAATGACCGAGGCCGACGATTTTTTTTCGATGGTTTCACGATAAACGACCTGCGGCTTGCCCACATTGACATTGGTGCGGAACTCGCGCTGCATACGGCTGATAATAATTTCCAGATGCAATTCGCCCATCCCCGATAGGATCGTCTGGGCGGTATCTTCATCTTTTCGAACGACAAGTGTTGGATCTTCGGCGATAAATTTAGCAAGAACCGCATCTAATTTTTCTTGATCCGCATGGGTTTTGGGTTCCACAGCAACGGAGATAACCGGTTCATAGAACTCGATCTTTTCGAGCAAGATCGGATGCTCAGCATTACACAGGGTTTCGCCGGTTGAAGATTTCTTTAATCCCATCACACCGGCAATGCTACCGGCACCTGCGGACTCCATCCGTTCCCGTCGATTGGCATGCATATTCAATATGCGCGCGACTTTTTCTTTTTCATTGCGGGCGGGATTGAATACTTCCCCCCCGACCTTGATTCTTCCACTGTAAATCCGGATAAAGGATAATTTGCGTCCCTCCATCATTGCGACTTTGAAAATCAGGGCGGCCAGCGGTTGGGAATCTTTGGGCGGGCAGGTGATGATCTTGCCGGTTTCGGGGTGAGTCCCTTCAATCGGGGGGATATCCACCGGGCTCGGCAAAAAATCGATGATGGCATCAAGCAGGGGCTGGATGCCCTTATTTTTTAATGCGGCACCGCACAAAACCGGTACCAGTTTTAGGTCAATGGTTGCCTTACGTACGGCGGCCAGCAATTTATCCGTATCAATGGGCGCTTCCGCCAGATACGCCTCCATGATATCATCGTCAAATTCCGCCGCGGTTTCAATCAGTTTTTCGCGGTATTCTTCAGCGGTGCTTATAAATTCCGGCGGGATCTCCTGTTCTTCGAAATCTACTCCCAGCGTTTCTTCATCCCACAGGATCTGCTTCATCCGAGTTAAATCGATAATGGTTTTGAAATCATCCTCTGTGCCTCCCGGAAGCTGCAGGATGAGCGGTTGGGCCTTGAGTCGCTCCTTCATCATCTGAACCGTGCCGAAAAAATCAGCTCCGACGCGGTCCAATTTATTGATAAAAGCGATTTTGGGCACATGATATTTATCCGCCTGGCGCCACACGGTTTCAGACTGCGGCTCCACTCCCTCCACGGCACTGAATATGCCGATGGCGCCGTCCAGTACTCGCAGGGATCGTTCAACCTCGATCGTAAAATCTACGTGCCCGGGTGTATCAATGATGTGGATTTCCGTATTTCTCCAATGGCAGGTAGTGACGGCAGAGGTAATGGTAATGCCTCTTTCCTGTTCATCGGGCATCCAATCCATCACCGCTTCCCCATCATGGACTTCACCGATTTTATGGGAGCGACCGGTATAATAAAGAATGCGCTCGGTGACTGTCGTTTTGCCGGCATCAATGTGGGCGATAATGCCGATGTTTCGTATATTTCCGATTTTTATTGCTTTTGTTTTCATCTTATCAACAGCATATTTGCCTTAATCGGAATTTGCAGATCGATATGACCGGCAAGCGTCATTGATTCATCTCCGTTAATCAGAATTTTTACAGCTTCAATTTCAGTCACATTTAATACCAACGAATTGACAATAGAATAGATAGTCAGCAATTCTGACTTTATCCCGCCCGGATGGTTATCCGCAACATTTGACGTCAGATCAAGGTAGCAAATGCCTTGGGGAGTCAAATAGACGGCGCGCACGGCAGTTTCAGCGGGAATGGTGCGCGCCAGGCCCTGCTGGGGACCTTTAATCAGTGCCTCTACAATACTTCTGGCCAAAAATTCAGGGTGTTTCGGACTTTTCAGAACCCGCTCTTCGGCCATGAGAAACTGATTGTTTTTGTCCGAAAAATACAAATGCACCGGGGTTGCTTGTAATGACGCCAGGTCTACCGGCCGCGGGCTCTTTTCAAGCTGTCGGCGAACTTCCCCGGATTGATCCGAGCGCATGACCATCACCAGCAGCAAAACGATACCCACCATCAGGGTGAAAACAACATACCAAATATAGCGCTTTGCGATCATAATGCTGGCGTGAGCCTTTTCAGTAAAGTTTTAGCATGACTGAAAATAGAACCCGATTTTTATGCCAATCACCGGTGGATGTCAAGCATAAGCACTGCTTGTCATTTTAGTTTGACTTGCCTTATACAGGAATGATATCAGAAGCGTTTCCAGAAAATCAAAAAAGGTTAGTCTTAAACTAACCTTTTATTTATCGTTTGATGGTGGAGCTGATCGGGATCGAACCGACGACCTCATGACTGCCAGTCATGCGCTCTCCCAGCTGAGCTACAGCCCCACTTGGTGTTTCCAACTTTACAGGCGCACCTAACAAAAACCGGCAG
>JASFIX010000302.1:0-5663 GCA_050122435.1 Desulfobacterales bacterium | reverse complement strand
CCACAATTCGAGCATTTCCAGCTGGGCATTTTCATACCTCCTTGATAATTCGCCGGATCAAAATTCGGCAACATTTCGTTCAAATTATTCTTATTCTCCGGAACCGCCTGACGGACTGCGTTTGGCGAGCTCACGATCGATCATGAACAGGCCGCCTTTGGCATCCCCCATCAGTTTGAGTTGCTCCAAAACGCCGCCGACACTTTCTTCTTCTTCAACTTGCTCGGAAACAAACCACTGCAGAAAAATATTGGTAGCGTGATCGTGTTCTTCAAGGGCAATTTCCACCAGATCATTAATTAAACCCGTAACTTTCTGTTCATGTGCCAGAGTCGCCTCGAAGACCGCCAGGGGGCCATCCCATTCGGTTTGCGGGGCCTCTATCAGCGCCAATTGGACCTTTCCTCCCCGTTGGATGATAAAGTCATAGAACTTCATGGAGTGCTCTAATTCCTCCTGGGCCTGGTAATACATCCAATTGGCAAATCCATCCAGATTAACCGATTTAAAATAGGCATTCATCGATAGATACAGGTAAGAAGAATAAAGCTCCGCGTTCAGCTGACCGTTGAGCGCTTTTCCCATTTTTTCAGTTAACATGGCTGTTATCCTTTCCACAGACCGTGAAGATTGCAATATTCGCGGGCGGTGACATTATCTGATTCTACCTTAAAAACGGCTTCAGGCGCATCACCGGGATTGAGAAACTGACGGTCTGTTTTGCCGTCTACAATGATTTGAATCCATTCAATGTAATGTTTTTCTTCCATGGGATGAGGCACATCGCCGACTTTTACTTTAACGCCGCCTTCAACTTTTTCAATAACCGGAACATGTTTTTCTTTGGCCGCATCAACGGTATTTTCAACCAGTTGCACCATGGGTTCCCCACAGCAGGTCAGCTCTCCGCCGCCCCCGGTCAGAACCTCGACAATATTCCCACAAGCCTCACATTTATAAACTTCCAATCTTTCTGCCATTGTGTGTACTCCTTTCTTTTTATAATATTATAAACTTGCTTCTAAGACTTAGATTTTGTTCGCTGGCAAGGCGCAAATCATTTTGAAAGCGGAGCGTACACAGTAGTACGTGAGCATATGAAAACGGTTTGCAACGCCGCTAGCGGACAATAGATGAGTTTTAGAAGCAAGTTTTACCAGTTTTCCCCAAGCAGTTCAAAATGCGCCTGCGCATGGGCGCATGCCGGGCATTCCTCAGGTGCACTGTCGCCTTCATGAAGATAACCGCAGTTTCGACAACGCCAGACTACCGATTGGTCTTTTTTAAATACCGTATTGTTGGCGATATTGGCCGCAAGCGCCAGATACCGTTTTTCATGTTGCTTTTCGGCCACGGCGATCGCCATAAATATTTCTGCGATTTCTTCAAAGCCTTCTTCCACAGCGGTTTTAGCAAATCCGGGATACATATCAGTGTATTCATAATTCTCGCCGGCTGCAGATTCCTTCAAATTATCCAGGGTGGCGCCGATAACGCCGGCCGGGAATTCTGCGGTAACTTCAACTTCACCGCCCTCCAATAGTTTAAATAATCTTTTGGCGTGTTCTTTTTCCTGATTGGCTGTTTCCGTGAAAATTTCCGAAATTTGCACATAGCCATCCTTTTTTGCCTGGCTGGCAAAATAGGTATACCGGTTGCGTGCCTGAGACTCGCCGGCAAAGGCCGTCAGGATGTTCTTTTCAGTCTGGGTTCCCTTTAGATTTCCCATTATTGTCCTCCCTCGCTTAATAAATTAACGATTAAATCAGCCGGATAGCTTAATGCTTTTCCTGCCACCAGCCTTTGGTAATATGATTTTGCTTTTCATCTTCGGCCAGTTTTTTTAATTTGTAGGCAGAGTCCCTTAAAACACCATAGAGAATCCCGCAACCATTATCTTCACGATCGGCATCCCCCCGGTCAGCCAGCTCCATCATCTCCTCTACCAGCTTTAATGTTTTGAGAATATGCAAGTTGCAGGGCTTCACAGAATTATCCCCCCCGGCTAGATTTGATGCCCATCTTCCCGCGCAAGGAAAAAAGAGCCGCGCTTTTGAAGCACTACCCAAAAGCGTTCAAATTCTATGCCAGGGCAAAAACAAAAATTCCTTCTGGAGGCCATGCCGGCTGGATGGACGAATATCAGTGGTTCAGCGGAAAAGCCCGCTGATTTTACGCCCGGTGCACCATCTGGTGCGCCATATCTTTGCGATACATGAAGCGACCTAGATTTAGCGGGATATCAGTGCCTTGCAAAGATAATGTCTGGATATCATAATAAAAATGACAATGCAATATGGTCTCAGAATATTTTTTGAAACATAGTTGTCTCATAAGACAGGCGTTCGATTGCGGATTTTGGATTTTAGATTTCGGATTGAAAAAATTTTTAAATAACCTGGAGGAAAGCAGTCAGGTGTAAGAAGGTCTAGATTATTGATTTAGAAGTCAAAAATAAAGAAGCCGCCCGCCTTGTCTATTTGACAAAGGCGGGCGGCTGGAGAGGAGGGGTTGGCTTTCAATTAAGCGGCTTTCACCTGCGTCCTTTGTAAGATTTTGCCTCTGGTGCTAATCACCACTTCTTCCATCGGTATATCGACACCGGCCATTTCCATGCCTTTTTTTACAATCATTGGCAGCCCGCCACAGCAGGGCACTTCCATGATGACCGAGGTAATACTTTTAATACCGGATTCTTTGCAGATCTGGGCAAATTTTTCGATGTAAAACTGAGCGTTGTCAAGCTTGGGGCATCCCATCATCACGGCTTTACCTTTGATAAAGTCACGATGCACTGTGGGAAAAGCCACCGGGACGCAATCTGCCAGAACCAGCAAATCGGCACCTTTTAAAAATGGTGCTGCTGGCGGAACCAGCATGATTTGAACCGGCCAATGCGTAAGGGCTGATCCTGCTTCTTCCAAGGCGGCCGGTTTATTGGCTTCCTGGCAGGGTGTCGGCACCGAGGTGGATTCCGGCGAAGCGAAACTCTGGAGCCGGGCGGACGGGCAGCCGCCGGAAAAAGCCGGAGTTTCCTGGGGGGGGTCTTCCTGCTTTTTCTTGGCCAGAAGCTCTTCAACGGCTTCTTCATCGAATTCGTCGGCCTCTCGCTCAACAATTCTAAGGGCGCCCAATGGGCATTCTCCCAGGCAAGCACCTAACCCGTCACAATAAATATCAGCAATTACGCGGGCCTTACCATCTATGATTTCCAGCGCTCCTTCGGCACAGGACGGCACACAGTTGCCGCATCCATCACAAAGTTCTTCGTCAATTTCAATAATTTTACGCACGGTTTTCATGGATCTCTCCTCTCATTGGTTTTTTAATATGGTTTTTAAGTTATTCACCCAGCAAAATCTCTCTGGCCGCTTCGCGCCCACTGTCGGTCAAAAATGATTTTTCGATCAGCTTCTCCATTTCTTCATTGCTTCTAGGTGCTTTTTTTTGTTTTTCATCTAAATTTTCCAGAAGGTCGGAGTCGTATACAACTTTGAAATTTATGCTATCGTCGGTCCGCGGATGATGGTGGTGCCCAACGATATCACAAACCTCATTGATCAATTCTTCTTGGGCGCCGAGTTTCTCCAAGATGGACCTGGCGATTGCCGGCCCTTCCGCTTCCTGATATTCGGCGGCTGTACTGCCATGCTTTTTCTCTGCCTCGTGAATACCAATGTCGTGTAAATATGCCGCCGATAATATGACAGCCAGCATGCCTTTTTCCTTTTTACCGATTCGTTCAGCATAACGGGCAACCCGGGTGGCATGACCGATACGTTTAAAATCATTTTTAAAATAGCGTTTCATTTCAATGGCCACCCGATCCTTGAGTAGATCTTCTTTTTGCGCCAGGAGCTCCGGCGGCAGGTCCCCGATACATTGCTCGGCATAGGGGCAGTAGGCCGCGCAGCCAAAATCCATATCCGGATTCACAAAGCGATGGCCGCATTTATCGCATTTGCGGCTGGTGTCGTCCTTAAAAAACTCGACTTCGTTGCCGCACTTCGGGCACTTGGCTTCAAAAATTGCCCCAGGTTTCCAGTAAAGTGTATCTTGTCCAGGACATTTCATTGTTTTTTCCTTTGATGAGTTCTCTTGGTGGCCATTGTCTGTTGATCCTTATCTATGGCCGATTATGATCCAAATTTAGCGGATAAAAGTGCGCCGAGCATTGACTTATATCAAGATTTAAAAAAATATTTGGAATCGATAGTCTCCGAGGATTTAAGACAAATGATACCTTATTAAAATTTGAAACGCTCAATTTATTAAATGATTTGTCACTCCTTAGCCTTGACATAAATCAAAAATGGATGCAAAAAATAAGTTATGGACAACATTCTAAACATAATATCGGCCATTCCGCTTTTCAACGGTCTGCCCGATGATCAATTAAGCGCCATCCGGCAGATTGCGGTTGAAAAGCAGTATAACAAAGGGCAGACCATATTTTCAGAAGGAGACGAAACCAAAGGCTTATTTGTTGTTGTTGACGGCCGGGTAAAAATTTATAAAGTTTCGTCGGAGGGCAAAGAGCAGATCTTGCATATTTTTGAAGCCGGGCAGTCTTTTGGAGAAGTAACGGTCTTTACCGGACAGCAATTGCCGGCCAATGCGCAAACCCTGACAAAAAGCCGTCTTCTTCTTTTCCCCAGAAGCGCATTTGTGGATCTGGTGACGGTGAATCCCCCCCTGGCGTTGAATCTGTTGGCAATTATGTCAAAAAAACTGCGCCAGTTTGCGGCTCAAATTGAAAATTTGTCCCTGAAAGAAATTCCGGCACGCCTGGCCTCTTATCTGGTATATCTTGCAGAAGAGCAGGGTTCAGAGGATGCAGTCACTTTAAATGTATCAAAAGGCCAGCTTGCCAGCCTGCTGGGCACCATTCCGGAAACATTGTCCCGAATTTTTGCCAAGTTGTCCGGGCAAGACCTAATTCGCGTTGAAGGCCCCAAGATTACGCTGCTAGATCTTCAGGGGATTGAAGATTTGGCTGAGCTTGGCAATGATATCGAATAAAAAAGCACCAATATCAGGTGCTTTTTGCTTTAACCGACAGACCGGCCAATGCTTTCTGGGCCATCGGGGCAAGATAATCGTTTAGAAACTAACCTGCTAGCTGGTTTGAGCGACCAGTTCCTTACTCAGCATTCGAATATGTCCCATCTCCTCTTTGATAATGGCTTCGATGCGGTCTTTACCTAAATTTTCGGGGACGGCTTCTTTCATACCCAGGTAAAAAACAATGGAGTCTTTTTCAGCTTCGATCGCTGATTTAAGAATTTCCACCATGGATTTCACATCGATTTCCTTTTCAAAAAAAACACGGCTGTCCACCAGCGCCCGCAGATAAACAGCTGCCTCACCGGACGGGTCAAAAACGGTTGATGCTTTTTCCGCTGCCGTCAGCTCGGCCCGCATGGATTCAAACATTTTCTCGTGGGCCTCTTCCATTTTCGAAAGACCGATTAACAGTTCCTTATTTGAAGCGTCCGCGGTGGTTTCAGCGGCATCGCGGTAAAACTTGGCGCCGTTTCGTTCCATCTGTTCGGCCATTTCAAAAACCTCGTTTGCATTGAAGTCGTAACTCATTTTTCTTCCTTTCTAATGTTATCAGTTTCTCGGTTTTAACCGCAACTTCCCGACCAGGCCATAAAATT
>JASFIX010000301.1:0-5675 GCA_050122435.1 Desulfobacterales bacterium | reverse complement strand
AACATTGTCCGACACCGCAACTTCCGAAACCTTTCCTTCTTTGGCGAGTTGCAGGAATTCGCTGTATGGGATTGTCTTCACGGCGGCATTCGTCGATAGAAAATTAAACAACAGAAAGGCAAGCCAAATACCACCGATGATTAGTAACATTCTAGAGCGATTTTGATTCTGCATGGTTTAATCCTTTCTTTAATTCGTGCTAAGACTCAATCTGTTTACCAAGCCGATTGTTAGTGGCTCATCACTTGGTTTAAAGTTCTCGTTTTAGCGATTGGGAGAATCTAACGCTGAAATCCCTTCGTTGAATGGATTCAGATTTCGATCGATGGAACGATAATCGCCTTTGGCGCTGTTTTCTGATCGGGTCAGTCCGATATCGATGGCCTCATCGATCCGATCCACCAGTATAAATTGCATGGCATTACGAATCTCCTCGGGTACGTCGTCCAGATCGCGTGCATTCCGCTTGGGTAAAATGACGGTCGTGAGCCCGGCGCGATGGGCCGCTAGAATCTTCATCTTAATCCCACCCACCGGAAGTATGCGTCCGCGCAGCGTAATTTCGCCGGTCATCCCGACATCACTGCGCACGGGGCGATTGCTGAACAGGCTCGCCAGGGCCATGGTCATGGCGATTCCCGCCGACGGGCCATCTTTGGGAATTGCACCGGCCGGCACATGCAAATGAACTTCTCTGTTATCAAATGCCTGGGATTCAATCGCCAACTTTTCGGCCTGCGCCCGGATGTAACTGTATGCAATTTGCGCACTTTCTTTCATGACGTCGCCAAGTTGACCGGTTAAGTTCAGTTGACCGTCACCGTGCATTCGCGTGGCCTCAACATAGAGGATATCACCTCCGTTTGCCGTCACCGCCAAACCGGTTGCGACGCCCGGCACATCAATAACTTCAGAAAGTTCATTCTCGAATTTTTCTTTTTTTAGAAACTCTGTCACCTGCTCCGGTGTAACGATAACATGCGACCAGCCATGGGTCGTGAGGTTGACGACGCATTTACGACAGACGGCACCGATAAGTCTTTCTAATTGTCGAACCCCGGCTTCGCGGGTGTAGCTACTAATAATTTTTCGGATCGTCTCATCCATAAAGGTCATCTCACTATCGATCAGGCCATGACTGGTCAATTGCCGGGGAATCAGGTGTCGTTTTGCGATCTGAATTTTTTCAAACTCGGTATAGCCTTCTAATTGAATGATTTCCAAACGATCCCTCAATGCCACCGGAATACTTTCCAATTGATTGGCTGTGGCGATAAAGATCACGTCGCTCAGGTCAAAATCGACATCCAGGTAATGGTCGCGAAAGGTGGCGTTTTGAGCGGGATCCAACACCTCTAATAAGGCACTGCTGGGATCGCCGCGCCAGTCCGAGCCGATCTTGTCGACTTCATCCAGCATAAAGACCGGATTGCGGGTGCCGGCGCGCTTAATCGCCTGAATGATTCGACCCGGCATTGCGCCGATATATGTCCGACGGTGACCTCGAATTTCAGCTTCGTCCCGTATTCCGCCCAGGCTCATGCGGGTAAATTCACGCCCCATGGCCCGCGCAATGCTTTGTCCCAGACTGGTTTTACCGACACCCGGGGGTCCGGCAAAACACAATATGACACCCATGGCGGTTGAAAATGGCGCCTTGGGTTCCTTATTTTTTTTGGGCCCACGGATCTTCAGAAGATTTCGAACCGCCAGGTATTCAATCAAGCGATCCTTGACTTCTTGCAGACCATAATGATCCTCGTCTAAGATTTCCCGTGCGACCTTGATATCTGCTTGATCATCGCTTAGTTGATTCCAAGGGAGATCCAGTAACCAGTCCAGATAGGTTTTGATCAGAGAGTACTCCGCAGACTGGGGCGTCATTTGGGCGAATCGGTCCAGCTCTCTGAGGGCTTCTTTGCGCGCTTCGGCACTCATATCTGATTTTTCGATGCGTTGTCGGTATTCATCGGATTCAGACGTTTCGCCATCGCTTTCTCCCAGCTCTTTTTTTATGGCCTCGAGTTGCTGCCGCAGATAATATTCCCGCTGGGTCTTGTTCATTTCGTCCTGGGCTTCGGTTTGGATTTTTTTCCCAAGCGCCAGCACCTCTTTTTCACGGGACAAGATCGCCACTGATTCGCGCAGCTTTACCTTGAGACTGTCTTCTTCCAGTAGATTTTGCCTTTTTTGAAAATCAATATCGGCATGGGCGGCAGCGATATAGGCTAAGTGCAAAGGGTCTCGGATGCTTGCCAGCCCGTCGACCGCCTCTTTGGGTATGTTGGGCATCAAGGAAAATACTTCCTGCGAGAGGCCACGTAGGCTGCGAAACAATGCGTCCGTCTCAACATCCATCTCAGTTATTTCAGGAGCCAGTGTAATGCGAGCCTTCAGGTAAGGCTTTTCTGAGAGCCATTGGTCGATGCGGAACCGTTCTAATCCCCTGGCAACCAAAAGGGTGGTGTTGTCGGATGCACGGGTCGCATACAAAATCCGGATCACAGTGCCGGTTTCAAAGACCCGTTTGGTCATGGACTGATCATCAACCGGATTTCGGATACCAACGGCCCCGATAATTCGATCGCCTTTCATGGCCTCTTCAATCAGTGAAGTTGCCTCCGCCTGAACCGCTAAGGTCATGTTCAGTGTTGGAAATGCCACCTGCTCCTTTAAGGTCAAGATGAGGAGTTCTTCTGGAATATTCATTTGTTCCTCAAGGATCTGTTCGTTATTCACTGTTGAGTTTGCATCTCTGGTCATTTTTTGATCCTATCATGTTGAGGTTTTCGAATTTTTGCATGATTGAAAGAAGTCAAAAAGCACTTTAATTTAGACATAAGTTAAACAAAAATTTGACAATGTCAAAGAAAAATGTTATATTGCAACCATGAAAATTAAATATGTATATCCAATTCGATATGTTGCACAGCAAACCGGTCTTTCGACCCATGTAATACGTGTTTGGGAGAAGCGATATCAGGCGGTTGTGCCCAAAAGAACAGAAACCAACCGGCGGATGTTCTGTGGAAAGGATATCGAGCGCCTGAAAATGCTGAAAACAGCCATAAAAGTCGGCCACAGTATTTCTCAAATTGCAGGCCTATCCTTCGAAGAGCTGATACAGCTCGTACGATTAGATGTGTCAGATACCTCCAAGGTATCTGCCGCGCGCGAACCCACTGCATTGGATGCGACCTATTTTTACAAACGATCGCTGTCCGCTGTACTCAATTTTGATGCCGAAAGTTTGGAATCTGTCCTTGATCGAGCAGCAGTACACTTAAGCAAATTGGAGTTGATAAAGGCGATTATTGAACCATTATGCCAAAAAATCGGAGAGTTATGGGAGCAGGGAGAGCTGAAAATCATCAATGAGCATATGACAACCACGGTTATTCAGTCCTTTTTATGGAACCTGTTGCGTTCAGCTGAAGTTTCAGAGACATCGCCTAAGATCGTCATTGCGACCCCGGCAGGACATCAGCATGAGCTCGGTGCATTGGCAGTTGCATTAATTGCATGCGAATCAAACTGGCGATCCTTGTATTTCGGTCCCAGTTTACCTGCAGAAGAAATTGCAGCAGCGGTAAAATACGCTGATGCTCGAGCAGTTGCGCTTAGCATCACCCATCATGAGGACAGCCATCAGTTGAATTTAGAGGTAAAGAAATTGAGGCGCTATTTGGGCGATGATATTTCTATTTTCATCGGTGGACAGGGTGCATCGCCCCTGGTTGAATTTTTCGATGCGAATGAAATACAGGTTTTAAAGGATGCCGAGAGCTTCAGGACAGCGCTCAACAAGTTGCGCATTCTCCGGCAAGACTGATTTAACCATTTGGAATTGATTTGGCTACAGAGCTGAAAAGCAAGGTTAGTATTTGAGCACAGAAAATAGGGAACTGCTGCTATCAGTTTTGTAGCCTTTTTGTTTCTTCAATTTAGCGACTATCTCCTTGTCGAATTCATCATCTTCCTTAATGCCTTTCTGCACGAATTCCAGGTTTGCTTGATACTGAACAAACAATGATTATTGTGGGTCAGAATGGGAAATTGATCAACGCTGTGTTTATGGCGGGAAAGGCAGGCCAAATGAAAATAAAAAGAGATATTTTTGAAATCTTTGAGCACGACGAGAGCTTCAGATACATTATGAAACGGCTGCTTGAAGCTTCTATGGAAGAATCCTTCAATTCTGTGGTGATTACCGAAGCCGGGGCGGGTTATCCAATCATTTACGTCAATTCAGCGTTCTGTGAACTTACCGGTTATGGACCTCATGAAGTCATTGGCAAGTCACCCTCCATGCTGCAGGGGCCGAATACCGATCAAGCAGTTATCGAGCGGTTGAACAATGATATTTCCGAGGGGAGGTTGTTTCACGGTCAGGCAATTAATTATCGAAAAGATGGATCCGAATTCATGATGGAATGGAAAATTATTCCGATCCGTAATGAAAAAGAAGAAATTACCCATTACCTCGCAATACAGAGAGATGTTAGCGATCGGCAATAATAATAGCGATTTGTCAACCCGCTTGAATACCACAATTAGGATTTTAAGGTGAGCGTTATAAAGAGCAAACCAAATTAAAAAATCCAGTATCGGAGGAGAGGCTGCAGCCTCTCCTCCGAAGTTCTGCTAACCGCCAACTTCGCCAGGAGACAGGTCGCGCCAGGCACGGTCGACGCTGCTTCCGATGGTACCGAAGAGATCATCGAGCTCATTCTTCATCGGCGACCAGTCAGACGGGCATTCAGTTTCGAGCTTCTCCACACGCATTTGCGCATTAACGACTTCCTGCTCTATCTGCCCGATAAGCGGAAGTACCTTTTCTTTCTGTTCCGTTCCATAGCTGTCAGCGACCTTTTTCATTGCCTCGAGCTTCTCTTTCCATGCTGTAACTTCAGCCAACATCGCCTTGCAGTAGTCTTGTACTTGCATGTCTACTCCTTTCTTTTCCGAATGGTTTTTTTCTCGCTGAACATGTGGCTTTTAAAATCACGACTCGGATCCTCCTCAGCCGGACCCACCGGCTCAGATGTTCTAATGCTCCCTCATAACCGTTGAACTCTACCCCTAATGTTTTATAGATACTAAGAATTCGCTTTTCATAGTCAAGTCAGACGGATAAAAAAATCAAAATTTTAACCGGGCTCATCACCAACAATATAGAAGAATTGCCCCAATCCTCCTTGGTCAATCCTCACAGGTGCCAGTCGGCCCAATAGGCAATCCGCCCCTGGGGCACCATATAAAGAACCATGATGGTTATTAAAAGAAAAATAAAAGACACCAGAGCTGTTAAAGAGGTCATTCGTCTGATATTCAGTCTTTGTATACCTCTCGCAAGAAGTACTAAATTCGATGACGGGTCATTCACAGAGAAGGCAGAACGCCGACGATTTGAAGGTTGTTCTAAAAGAGCTTGATTTGCAAGAATTCGTTACAAAAATTTTTATTTCCGAATTAATTAAAATCAGAAAAGAAAAAAATGAACCGGCCCCGGGTTGATTCGCCCCGGAGCCGGTTGATCGTGAACTCAAACTACGGAAGAAAAGGGGAGCAGATCTTTATCGATGAGCGCTAAGCTGTTTCGGTTACCGGTTCTGGTGCTTTTCTGTCCTTCTGTTCCCAATCCTCGATTTGGGTCCCTTCTTCTACCTCTTCCC